>JAICTW010000014.1 GCA_025936195.1 Flavisolibacter sp. | reverse complement strand
TGGATCATAACAAACTGATTTAAAACCTTCCTGAAAACTACTCGAAAATTCCAAATAATTACGAACCTAATTCGGGATACAAAGGAAATTGTTTCATGAACTGGTGAACATCATCAGCTACTGAGCTTACCACCGAAGCATCATCAATATTCATCAATACCTTATCAATAAGATCAACTACGGTTTGCATCTCCTTTTCTTTCATGCCTCTTGTGGTAATAGCCGGAACACCTACGCGAATACCTGATGTTACAAACGGGCTTTTATCATCAAAAGGCACTGCGTTTTTATTGAGTGTGATGTGTGCTTTGTCCAAAGTTTCCTGTGCTTTTTTTCCTGTAAGATTTTTATTACGAAGATCAATCAGCATTAAATGATTATCGGTTCCGCCGCTGATGATGTTATATCCCTTGTCAACAAATGCCCTGGCCATCGCCTGCGCATTGCTTAGTATCTGCCTTGCATATTGTGTAAATTCATCGGTCAGTATTTCTCCAAATGCAATAGCCTTTGCTGCGATCACATGTTCCAACGGACCGCCCTGAGTGCCGGGAAATACAGCCATGTCCATTAAATTGCTCATCATGCGAACGTTGCCTTTCACATCTTTCAATCCAAATGGATTTTCAAAATCCTTTCCCATTAAAATAATTCCGCCACGTGGACCTCGCAGGGTTTTATGTGTAGTGGATGTAACAAAATGGCAATGATCAAAAGGAGAGTTCAACAAGCCTTTTGCAATCAGTCCGGCAGGATGCGCAATATCAGCCATTACAAAAGCGCCTACCTCGTCCGCAATCTTTCTGATGCGGGTATAATCCCAATCGCGGCTGTACGCAGATGCTCCGCAAATGATCAGTTGAGGTTTTTCTTTTCTCGCCACTTCTTCCATTTGTTCATAGTTCACCAGGCCTGTGTCTTTATGAACACCATAAAAATGTGGCTGATATAATTTACCACTGAAGTTCACGGGAGAGCCATGCGTTAAATGTCCGCCCATGCTCAGGTCCAATCCCAAAATTTTATCACCGGGTTTCAGTATGGCCAGCATCACTGCTGCATTGGCCTGTGCACCGCTGTGCGGTTGCACATTGGCATATTCGCAATTGAAAACTTTTTTGATACGGTCTATCGCCAGTTGCTCCGATTCATCAACAAACTCGCAGCCTCCGTAATATCTTCTGCCGGGATAACCTTCGGCATATTTATTAGTCATGACACTGCCCATGGCCTGTATTACCTGAAGTGAAGTAAAATTTTCCGATGCGATCAATTCTATTCCATGACGCTGACGTTCCAGTTCTTTGTGAATGATGTCAAATACTTGCTGATCTCTTTGCATGATGATTTTGAAGTTTTCTTTATGAGGATATGTTTATATCAAAGTTGTTGTCGAAAAAAAGTTGTGCTTTGGTTGGGCTAATTAGAATTTTTATTAGCCAAACTGAATTGCTATTATTTGAGTTCTGTTGTGTCACTTGTACGTTCAGTAATTCTATTCGACATATTCGACGTTCACTACTGATTTTAACAATCCTTTATTCAAGAGTTTTTAGGCACGCAAAGAACGCAGAGACATTCGCAAAGAACACGAAGAATCTTCCTCCCATGATTTTTGCGCCTCCTTTGTGCTCTTTGCGCCGCTGAAAACTTCGAATAGGAAACTGTTGAATTTTATAATGACCCTTCCACAATGTTCAATAAACTTGTTGTAATACAAGAGTGCGACGCAACAAGCGATTACAGTAGCAATGCAGCTAAGTACATAAAATAAAGAACTGTGTAATTAAAGCTCTTCCCTATTTAACATCAACAACAATCGTCTCAGCCAAACAATTTTTCTTTCTTCTTTTTACGACCGCTTTAAAATTACGGGCACAAAAATAAGGTTGCTGCATTTAGCAGAGCCAAATAGTTGTTTACAGTAAAATCCTTAATTTCACCCGCTTTTTATTATCAACTGTTCATGATGGCAGCAGAGAGACCAAGTGTAAAGAGCCGTCAAAATAGAACCGCATGAAAGCAATTATACCTGTAGCAGGAGCCGGAACAAAATTAAGACCTCATACCTATACGCAACCGAAAGCATTAATTCCCCTTGCCGGCAAAACCGTTTTAAGCATTATCGTTGATCAGTTGAAAGATGCCGGCGTCAATGAATTCATTTTTATTGTTGGCTATCTCGGTGAAAAAATTCAGGATTACGTTAAAGCTTTGTATCCGCAGATCACAGCACATTTTGTTTATCAGAACGACAGGCAGGGCATCGGTCATGCTGTGCGTTTAACCCGCAGCATTGTTGCCGGTGATGAAGTGATCATTGTATTGGGTGATACCATTTGCGAATACAATGTTGCCGAAGTTATCAACAGCCCCACCTCCATGATCGGTGTGAAGAAAGTGGATGATCCCAGGAATTTTGGTGTAGCCGAAATGGACGAGGCTCATCAGATTACGCATGTAGTGGAGAAGCCGCAAATTCCAAAATCAAACATGGCTTTGGTTGGTGTGTACAAGATCAAGGAATCGGAATTATTATTTCAATGTTTGGATGCGAATATCAAAGGCGGCCTCAAAACACACGGCGAATATTCCATTACCGATGCGCTGGACTGTATGATAAAAAAAGGCGCCGCTTTCAAACCGTTTAAAGTGGATAGCTGGTTCGATTGTGGAAAAAGGGAAACCTTACTGGAATCTAATGCCACACTTTTAAAAAAGTTCAATTCACGTACGGAGCAATGCCCTCAATACGAGAACACGGTTTTAATTCAGCCGGTGAGCATTGGTAAAAACTGCGCTATCAAAAACTCTATTGTCGGTCCTAATGTTACTATCGGCGACAATACAGAAATTGATTACTCCATCATTAAAAGTTCCATCATTGGTTCCTTCTCCAATTTGTATGACATCGTCCTTGATTTTTCATTGATCGGAAGCGACACAACGATAAGAGGTGAAACAAGAACATTGAATATTGGCGACAATACGGATATTGATTTGGGGTAAGGCCCCCTGCCCCCGGTAGGGAAACTTAGGTCGCAGAGACTTTTCTTTTCTCAGCTGTTCTTTAAAGCAGTTCGTTTCTTGTTGTTGTCACCATCTGCATTGCTATATTCATCGTCTGTTGTTTTCTGTGCGCTAAAACGCCATGGCATATTTCAACATTCACTAATTTTTTTCAGCATACAAGACCATTCACTCAAACTTCAGTCACTCACAAATAAATTGTTCTTTTGCGTCTCCAAATAAAATGGCTGGTAAAATAAATAAAGACAGATCAAATCTAAATCTCCCAGGGAAAGGGAGAATCGCTCAGCTTTTCAAAATTGATTATCCCATCATTCAGGCCGGAATGATTTGGGCCAGCGGATGGAAGTTAGCAAGTGCCGTAAGCAATGCCGGTGCCTTGGGATTGATTGGCGCCGGTAGCATGTATCCTGAAACTTTTCGTGAGCATATTCAAAAATGCAAAGCAGCAACTCATAAACCTTTTGGTGTAAACATTCCTTTGCTTTATCCGGATATTGATAAGCATATTCAAATTGCAATAGAAGAAGGCGTAAAAATTGTTTTCACCTCTGCAGGCAATCCAAAAACCTGGACACCACATTTGAAACAACACGGTATTACGGTAGTGCATGTAGTAAGCAGCAGCAAATTTGCGTTGAAGGCACAGGAAGCAGGATGCGATGCCGTAGTTGCAGAAGGTTTTGAAGCCGGTGGACACAATGGAAGAGAAGAAACTACAACAATGGTGTTGATACCCGCTGTCACCGAAGCCGTTTCTATTCCCGTAATTGCTGCAGGCGGTATTGCTACCGGCCGACAAATGCTGGCGGCTATGGTATTAGAAGCAGAAGGCGTACAAATGGGAACAAGGTTCGTGGCGAGTGAAGAAGCTTCATCACATATTAATTTCAAGCAGGCGGTGATCAATGCAGCGGAAGGCGATACTCATTTGTCCTTAAAAAAGCTGACGCCGGTGCGACTTATGAAAAACAAGTTCTTTCAGCAAATACTGGAAGCAGAATCAAAAGGTGCAAAC
Organism: Flavisolibacter sp.; assembly: GCA_025936195.1. The sequence goes on along the minus strand of JAICTW010000014.1, from coordinate 8,518 downwards.
GAAGCCGAGTTAAAAGAATTGCTTGGAAGGGCAAGAGCCAAGAGAGGAATGTACGAGGGTGATCTGGAGGAAGGCGAATTGGAAATTGGTCAGGTAAGTGCTCTGCTTGATGATATTCTTCCTGCCGGTAAGATCATTGAAAATATATGGAAAGAATTTATGGATGGTTTACAATATCCATTAAAAAATACTAATTTTAAATTGTGAGAAAGGTGCATTTGATCACCTATTAAGAATAAACCAATGAAATTCAAATTGCTTTTCCTGACGCTAGTTTTCACCACTGCTGCTGTTACAACCCGTGCAAACACTACCTTTTCTTCCGCTATAAATGGTTTAAACAATGAAACCAAAAAGAGTGATATTGCCGGAGGTGTTATCCATGCAGACTCTAAAAAACCATTGAGCAACGTAACGGTAACAGCTTATTCGGCTACTAAAAAAGAAAAAGTAGTTTATACGGATGCTAACGGAAATTATTCCTTTACCGAATTAAAAGCCGGCACTTATAAATTGGTCTTTGAAAAAGAAGGCCTGAAAAAGGTAACGAAAGAAAAAGTAGTCATTCAACCAGAAGGAGGTTGTATGCTGAATGTGGAAATGAATGACAACGATGAACTTTTACTTCTTCCCGGCTCGCTATTTGATTTTTAATTAAACATTTTCTTCTAATGAATTGAATTGGGATGTAAAAACAACATCCCAATTTTTTTTATTGTGCCGCAACAGCGATAAGCCTTCTGCTGTCCATTGTTCCCGAAATTTTTGTTCTGCAAACCAGGGCCAGATCTCAAAAAAAAATTTTTTGTAAATATCTCTTGTGGCAATGGTGATGTGTGGATGAAAGGCCCTTGTATCAACTTTTATATTGTAAAAAGAATTGTTTCTGAAAAGTTCGTCTGTTGCTTTTTTTATTTCATCCAATAATTCATTGGGAGCAACCGCCACAAAAATGGTCCTTGGTTTGAAGGCGGAGAAATGATTGGTTTCAATTGGAAAAGAATGAAAACGGTGACTCAATGCTTTGACGTCTGATTTCAGTTGTTGTTCTTTTTCTTCTTCCATCCAGAATGGCGGAACCAGTGTAATATGTGCCGGCGATTTCAATCCTACTTTACAATGGTATTTCTCCAGCATCATGTTTTTGTACTTCATTATTTTTTCATCAAGATGCTGCGGAAGCACAATAGCAATGAAATACATCTGCATGAAATCAGGTTTAAGATTATACACGAAACTGAAAACCATTTCGATTCAATCCACCAATTCAAACTCTCTTCTCAGTCCATAAGTGATGGACAACTTTCCGCCTGCCTGGGTTACCTGCTTCAGTGGAATTTCCTGTTCCAGATAAAGTTCAAGATTGATAGGACCATTCTTTACGGTTTTCAAAACAGCTTCGGCAATATTTATTTTTCCGGCGATTACCGGAACAAGATCATTAAAGCCTGTACTTTCAAAAGCAGTATCCAGCAATAATAACCGCACTGATTTTTGGTTTGAAGGAAAATTCCTCAATTGAATAGAAAATGGTTTACGTTGAATTTGTGCGGACAAGTCTTCCTCCAGTGTAAAAGGAAAAAATTCAAATTCATTTTTGTAATCCTTATCACCCGTGGAATAAACAATTGTATGCTTGCCGGCAAAGGAGTCAACAGGCTTTTGCACTTCGTAATAAAAACCTGAAAATTTGGCGCTGTCCGATTCAATTGGCTGTCCGTCCAGTTCCACTTTTGCCGGTGTTATATTCACTGCTTTTCCATCCGCATCACCCTCTTTAAATTGGAATACACAGGTAACATTTTCATCACTCTCCTCTGCAGTAACCGTATAATCCAAATAAAGCGCATCCTCCTGTTTCTGCTTATTGATCTGATCTCTGTTTGTGCATCCTATCCACAGAAATATAATCGCGAAAAAAACAACTGCCCTTGTCTTATTGAAATTCATCAAATGCTATTTGCCCGAAAGTAAAGAAAGAAGTCAAAACCTTTGGCTTTGTTAAGCTTAAAACAAGGCCAAAACAGCACGGCATTTTAATTTATCTTTGACGGCTCTGTCAAATTGGCTTCTAATTGTTTATAGCATCCTTTTTGACGAAGAAAAAATCAAATTCGAAAAGCAAACTTCAAAGCCCTTTACCAACAGTGAGGATTTTTGAATTTTACCTGAGATTTAATTAAACGACATTATCATTTATGGCCAATTTTCTTTCAAAATTTTTTGGCGGCAGTAAATCGGAAAAAGATGTGAAAACCATCCTGCCTGTTGTTAAAGAAGTTAACCAATATTACGAGGAATATCATTCACTCAGCAACGACGAGCTTCGCAATAAAACACAGGAGTTTCGTGCCCGCATTAAAGAGCATTTAAAAGAAATTGATGAAACCATCAGTCAAACCAATAAAAAAGCAGAGGAGCTTCCTTTTAATGATCTCGTTGGAAAGGATACCATTTACCAGGAAGTAGATAAGTTGAAAAAAGACCGTGACAAAGCTATTGAAGAAATATTAAAAGAAATTCTCCCCGAAGCTTTTGCAGTAGTTAAAGAAACAGCAAGACGCTTTAAGGAAAACGCAGAGCTCGTTTCTGCCGCCACACAACTCGATAGAGACTTCAGTGTATTTAAAAATCACATCCGCATTGAAGGCGATAAAGCCATTTACAAGAATACATGGGTGGCTGGTGGTGGACAGGTAACCTGGAACATGATTCACTACGATGTACAATTGATTGGTGGCGCCGTATTACATTCTGGCAAAATTGCTGAGATGGCTACCGGCGAAGGTAAAACGCTGGTATCAACTCTTCCCGCCTACTTAAACGCATTGGCTGGAGAAGGTGTTCACATCGTAACTGTGAACGATTACCTGGCCCGTCGAGATAGCGAATGGAACGGGCCTATTTTCGAATGGCTGGGAATGCGAGTGGATTGTATTGATAAACATCAACCCAATAGTGAAGAACGCCGCAATGCGTATGCTGCCGACATTACTTACGGAACCAATAATGAATTTGGTTTCGATTACCTGCGTGATAACATGGTGCATTCGCCAGAAGAAATGGTGCAACGCAAACATCACTACGCCATGGTGGATGAGGTGGACTCCGTATTAATTGATGATGCCAGAACGCCATTGATCATCTCCGGTCCTGTACCAAAAGGTGATGATCAGCAATATCATATTTTGGTTCCCCGTGTTAAGCAATTGGTAGAAGCACAGGAACGCAGCGTTCGTGGATTTTTAAACGAAGCAAAGAAAAAATTTGCCGAAGGTGATGATGATCCAAAAAGCGGTGGCCTGCTTTTATTCAGAGCCTATCGCGGTTTGCCAAAGTACGGACCACTGATCAAATTTTTAAGTGAGCCTGGTAATAAAGTAAAACTTCAGAAAGCAGAAAACTATTACCTGCAGGACCAGGAACGAAACATGCACATCGTTGATGAAGAGTTATTGTTCCGCATAGATGAAAAAAACAAATCGGTTGATCTTACCGATATGGGTATCAGCATGATCACCAAAGCAGGAGAAGATACTGAATTCTTCATTCTTCCTGATATAGGTGTAAAGCTGGAAGAGATTGAACAAAGCAATGCTCCTGCCGAAGAAAAAATGCAGCAGAAGGAAGCGATCTTAAATGAGTATGCACAAAAAGCAGATCGCATTCACTCGGTTCAGCAATTATTAAAAGCCTACACACTTTTTGATAAAGACATTGAGTATGTGGTATTAGATGGCGCCGTAAAAATTGTAGATGAACAAACAGGCCGTATTCTCGAAGGCCGTCGTTACAGTGATGGTTTGCACCAGGCCATTGAAGCAAAAGAAAACGTAAAGATCGAAGCGGCTACACAAACGTATGCTACGGTTACATTGCAAAACTATTTCCGTATGTATCATAAGCTGGCCGGTATGACCGGTACGGCTGAAACAGAAGCAGCGGAATTGTGGAGCATTTATAAACTGGATGTTGTAACCATTCCAACCAACATTCCTGTTATTCGTAAAGATCATCAGGACCTTGTTTACAAAACAAGAAAGGAGAAATTCAAATCGGTCATTGACGAAATAGAAGCGCTGCAAAATGCAGGACGCCCCGTGCTTGTAGGTACTACTTCCGTTGAAGTGAGTGAATTATTAAGCAGAATGCTTACTGCCAAAAAAATTCTGCACAATGTATTGAACGCAAAACAACATGCCCGTGAAGCGCAGATTGTTGCCGAAGCAGGTTTGGCCGGAGCCATAACCATTGCCACCAACATGGCTGGCCGTGGTACGGATATTAAACTCGGACCCGGCGTGAAAGAAGCCGGAGGTTTGGCGATCATTGGTACGGAACGTCACGAATCTCGCCGTGTGGACAGGCAGTTGCGTGGCCGTGCAGGAAGACAAGGTGATCCGGGTACTTCGCAGTTCTATGTTTCACTGGAAGATGACCTGATGCGCATGTTCGGCAGCGAACGCATTGCCGGATTGATGGACAAATTCGGATACAAAGAAGGTGAAGTGATTCAGCACAGCATGATCACCAAATCCATTGAAAGAGCGCAGAGAAAAGTAGAAGAAAACAACTTCGGTATTCGTAAACGTTTATTGGAGTATGACGATGTTATGAACATGCAGCGTAATGCTGTGTATGATCGTCGTAACCACGCTTTGTTTGGCGAACGTCTGGCATTAGATATTGATAATGCTTTCTCGGTTACTGCAGAAGAATTGGTTAGCACTTATCGTGAGCAGGAGGATTACCAGGGCTTCCGTTTGGCCTGCATTGTAACCTTTGGAATGGATACAAAAATTGAAGAGGAAGACTTTTTGAAAAGAGATGTGAATTCATTGACAGATGAATTGTACAATGAAGCCATTGCCAATTACGAAAGACACAAAGAAGAAGTAAGCAAACAAGCCGTTCCTGTTTTCAAAAATATCCGTCTCACTCAAGGCTCGCACATCGAAAATGTAGTAGTGCCTTTCAGCGATGGAAGAAAAGGAATTAATGTATTGGTGAATCTGGATAAAACCGTTCAAACCAATGGACAGGAATTATCCAATGCCATGGAAAGAAATATCACGCTTGCTATTATTGATGATTCGTGGAAAGAACATTTGCGTGCCATGGACGATCTGAAACAAAGTGTGCAAACTGCTTACCTTGAGCAAAAAGATCCATTGGTGATTTATAAAATGGAAGCCTACAATTTGTTCAAGCGAATGAGCAGTGACGTGAACCGTGAAATTGTTTCTTTCTTATGCCATGCACAATTGCCGGTGCAGGAAGAACAGGCTCCCAACTTGCGTGAAGGCCGCCAGCAGAAAACGGACATGAGCAAGATGAGAGCAAACAAAGAAGCAGTAGATGCAGCAGGACAAGAATATGGCGCTAATGAAAGAGATTATTACGATCCTTCAGGAGATGTAGCAGTAAAGCAGGAGCCGGTGAAAGTTGGACCAAAGATTGGCCGCAATGATCCTTGCCCCTGTGGAAGTGGAAAGAAGTACAAACACTGTCACGGTAAAGAAGCGTAAAGAAGAAATTAAAATACCTCAAAGCCTCAATTGAATTGAGGCTTTTTTGTTTCCATAGTTTTACCAATTTCTAAGCAACTGCTTCCTTTCATACTCTTCCATTTCGCAGTACTTTTGTGCCTTCTTATGAAAGAGTTATCTATTGTTATTCCTGTAATGAATGAAGAGGACAATATTAAACCTCTGTTGGAAGCAGTTAGAAATGCATTAACCGATTACGATTATGAAATTGTGTTGGTGGACGATGGTTCCACCGATGCTACCAAAAAGAGAATTCTGGAAAATGCAGATGAACGAACAAAACTGGTGGAGCTAAGAAAAAATTACGGGCAAAGCACGGCAATGACTGCAGGCATCGATCACGCCAATGCCAAATATATTGCCATGATTGATGGCGATCTGCAAAACGATCCTACTGATATTCCTTTCATGCTGGAACTGGCAAAAAAAGAAGACTGGGATGTTGTAGCCGGCAATAGAAAAAACAGGAAAGATGGGATGTTCCTTCGAAAAGTTCCGAGCAAAATTGCCAATGCGATCATCAGAAAAATGACGGGAGTTTACATTAGAGATTACGGCTGCACCTTAAAAGTATTTAAAAAAGAAATCGCCGAAGATTTGGGATTATATGGAGAACTGCACCGCTTCATTCCTGTACTGGCGAAACTGCAGGGGGCAAAAATTACCCAGGTAGATGTAAAACATCATCCGAGAAAATTTGGAAAAAGTAAATACGGAATTGGAAGAACATTCAGGGTGTTATCCGATTTGATATTGATGGTTTTCTTCCGAAAATATTTACAAAAGCCCATGCACCTTTTTGGAACGATCGGTTTTATCAGTTTTGGTTTGGGTGCGTTGATCAATTTGTATTTATTGATCCTGAAAATTCTTGGTCATGATATCTGGGGCAAACCGTTGTTGATCCTTGGTTTGATCTTATTACTGGGAGGTATTCAATTGATCACCATTGGTATTCTCGCCGAAATAGCTGTACGCACTTATTTCGAATCGCAGCAAAAGAAAACCTACAACGTCAGAAAAGTTTATCAGAAAGAAAAACAGGAAGATACTTTGGAAATAACAGTATAAGAGTTTGCAGTTTGCAGTACTTTCATAAAAGGATGCTTTACTGTTGGTAAGAACCACCAACTGAAAACTGCCAACTCTAATTATGCATCAGGATTTCCTTATTCCTCAAAAACCAATCATAAAAATTTTTTAACCCATCTTTTAATTGTGTGGTTGGCTGATAGTTCAGCAAACGTTTTGCCTTGGTAATATCTGCAAAGGTTTCAGGAACATCGCCGGGCTGTTCCGGCTGCTGATTTATTTTTGCTTTTTTGCCCACCACATCTTCAATGTTTTGAATCAGTTCTTTTAATGAAGCGGCATAATGATTACCGAGGTTGATGATTTCAAAGAGTGATTGATCATAATTGATGGCAGAGCGAACTCCCTGCACAATATCATCAACATAAGTATAATCCCTGCTTGTTGATCCATCTCCATACATAGCTATCGGCTCATCTTTTAAAATTGATTTTACAAATTTGTGAATGGCCAAATCAGGTCTTTGGGAAGGACCATACACAGTAAAAAAACGAAGCGCAATAAAACGTATCCCATGCAATCTGCTGAATACATGTCCCGCCATTTCACCTGAAAGCTTGGTCATAGCATAAGGACTGATGGGTTGCAATTGTTCATCTTCTTTCCAGGGGAAATTTTTATTCACTCCATACACACTGCTTGATGATGCAAACACAAATTGCTTCACTCCTGTTGCTCTTGCAAAATCCAAAAGCATCTGTGTTCCTAAAATATTGGTTCGCTGATAAGCCAAGGGATCATTAATGCTGGGACGCACTCCTGCTTTCGCAGCCAAATGAATACTGACATCCACTTTTGGAGGCACGATCTTTTGAAGCTCGGCAACAGAAAGATCATCAAGGTTTCTATCAAACAATAGGATCTGCTGATGCTTTTCAAAGTCCTTTGTGTTCAGCAATTTAATTTGCCGTGAATAGAAGGGATCAAAATTGTCAACGATGGTTATCCTCAGGTCTTTATCGTCCAACAAAGCTCTTACCAAATGATTTCCTATAAATCCTGCTCCGCCTGTTATCAAATAATGTTTTTTATACTCGCTCATCTTTACGTTGCCTTTTATCTTTGTGCACTTAAACAATCTAATGGTGCTGCAAAGTACAGAATATCGTCATTTCAGAAGTGCGGTTCTTTTTTCGATAGTGCTTGCCCTAGTTATTGCTGTGTTTTTATTAGTTTATGGAAAAGAGAATTCCTTTCTTGCAATTAATAAACACTACGATTCTTCGTTTGATTATGTTTTTAGATTCTGGACTTACTTAGGTGATGGAATCATCTGGATTCCGCTGTTCCTTTATGTTCTTCTTTTTAAAAGAGATTACCTGATTGCAGTTATAGCCGGATTGATCATTTGCACCGTACTCACACAATTTTTTAAAAGAGTGGTTTTTTGGAATGACTTCAGGCCTATTGTAGTATTAGCAAACAAAGTACGGGTGATCCCCGGTTATTACATGAACCGTGCGCATAGTTTTCCCTCCGGACATACAAGTACAGCATTTACACTGGCATTATTACTGGCCTTTATAGTAAAACGAAATGTTTGGGTATATGTATTTCCTTTGATCGCTTTTTTTGTGGGTTATTCAAGAGTGTACCTGGCCCAGCATTTTGTTACGGACGTTTTGGCAGGAGTTTTTATCGGAATTGTTTCTTCATATTTGTCACTATTAATCTATGAATGGTTTCGAAAAAGAAAACAACCCGAACTCAAAACCGATGCTTTTACAGATGTGTCAGAAGATTCGAATAGCATCAAGGATCAATGATCAATCGCCAGTAAATAAAACCTTTACATTAAGAAAAACTCCGGCTGTTTTGCCGGAGTTTTTTCTTTACTCAAAATAAGTATAAAAACTTTCGACATCTTTTTTTAGAGC
>JAICTW010000698.1 GCA_025936195.1 Flavisolibacter sp. | reverse complement strand
TCCTGTGCGGTTTCGTGGTGAAGCGGATTAGATGTGCGGTCATAAACGTCAAAGGAAATACTCAGGTCATCAAAATTTTGTTTCATGATGGCGTGGTACTTGTCAATGATAGCTTGCGGTGTAGTGCCTTCTTTTGTTGCCTGAATGGGAATAGCAGTTCCGTGTTCATCGCTTCCGCAAACAAAAACCACATCGCGTTTCCGGGCACGCAAATAGCGAACGTAAACATCGGCAGGAATGTAAGCGCCGGCCAAATGTCCAATATGTTTATACCCGTTAGCATACGGAAGGGCAGAAGTGATCAGATATCTTTTTGGTTGTTTGTTCATTGTTTGATTCATCTTTTTTATTGTCCAATCTATATTGCTACTATGAATCTTCTCTTGCGTCGCTCCGTTCGGGGTTTTGTAATTCTTATCATCAAAATCACAAGTATCACTACTCTTTCAGTCGTCCATAAAGCACAAGCACAGATCCTTCGTGCCTCGGGATGACAAGCGAGAGTATTTACTGTTTTAATTACTCCAATTATTGTAAGCTTAAAATCAGTAATGACACTTGCACTATGCACAATAGAATTCCCGGTCGTACAAGTGAGTGACACAACAAAAGCTTAATAGTAGCCGTTAGCTAAGTACATAAAGAACTTTAATCTCACAGATAATCTTCGAATTCTAATAATCCACGGTGCTAATCCTGAAAATCTGCGGTTGCAAAAATACCGCAAAGCTGCCAACCAGTTTTCATTTGCAGTAACAAATGATAAATTGTGACCGAATATGAACAGAAAAAACTTTTTAGGAACAACTGCGGCATTGATTGGAGGAATGACCATTCCTTTCAAAGAATTATTTGCAACAGATCATTCTGCAAAGCTTGTTTACAGAAAACCGGCCTATTTAAAAAAAGACGACATCATTGGCATTACGGCTCCGGCAGGATGGATATCACAGGAGGAAATTCAACCTGCTGTACAAGTCATGGAAAGCTGGGGATTTAAAATTCAGATCGGAAATACCATTGGAAAGAAAGATTTTACTTTCGGAGGAACTGATGATGAACGATTGAATGATTTTCAACAAATGCTGGACGATCCAAAGATCAAAGCCATCATGTGTGCCAGAGGCGGCTATGGTTCCGTGCGAATTGTAGATAGCATCAACTGGACAAAATTTAGGGCAAGACCCAAATGGATTATTGGCTTCAGTGATATTACTGTTTTGCATTGCCATATTCATCGCAATTTTCAAATTGCTTCTATTCATTCCAAAATGACAAATAGTTTTCCCGATGATTGGAGCACAGCCGATCCGGTGCAAATAGAAACGATCCTTTCCATTCAGGATGCGCTGATAGGAACTAAAATGAAATATACAGCAATACCGAATGCGCAAAACAAACAGGGTGTTGCCGAAGGAATTTTAATTGGTGGGAATTTAAAAACCATTGAAACCTTATCATGCTCTGCGTCTGACATACGAACTGATGGCAAGATTTTATTTGTGGAAGACACCGGGGAGTATTTGTACAGCATTGACCGGATGTTTTGGAATTTGAAAAGAACGGGCAAGCTGAAAAATTTAAAAGCATTGATTATAGGAGGATTCAGAATAAAACCCGACGATCCCGGAGAAGAATTCGGGAAAGCCATTGAAGAAATTGTTTTGGAAAAAGTGAAGCGTTATAAATATCCTGTGTGCTTCGATTTTCCGGTTGGGCATCAAAAAAATAATTTTGCATTAAAATGCGGAGTGAAGCATAGGCTTTCCGTAAAAGAAGATAAAGTGACCTTAAGCGAAATAATATGAAAACAGTTTTTCCACCGTATTTACAAAAAGGCGATACCATTGGCATTGTTGCACCGGCAGGCTTTATGCCCATTGAAAAAATGCAAACCTGTATTGAAACATTGGACGATTGGGGATATACTGTTCAATTGGGCGCTACCACACACAGCAACTCTCAAAATTATTTTTCAGGAACAGATGACGAACGGTTGAACGATCTGCAACAGATGCTTGACGACAGGAATATCAAAGCCATTCTTTGTGCAAGAGGCGGATACGGCACCAGCAGGATCATTGACCAGATTGATTTCAGGAAATTCGAAAAACATCCGAAATGGATCATTGGCTTCAGCGATATTACTGTTTTGCATTGCCATCTGTTTTC
>JAICTW010000320.1 GCA_025936195.1 Flavisolibacter sp. | reverse complement strand
TCAATTTCTTTTTTGGAATGCAAAATGGCAAACTCCGCTGTGGGTATTTGGTGCTCTGCATAATATTGCTTTTGAAAAACTTTGTTTTTGATGATGCGGAGAACCGATGGCTTTGGGTAAATTTTTACGCCTTCGCTTTCCAGTTTTTCCAATGCATCAATATTTACATTTTCAATTTCAATAGTGAGTGCATCAAGACCTTTTCCAAAATTGTAAACAGCATCAAAGTCGCGGATATTTCCTTTTACAAAGTACCGGCACAGGTGCGCAGCCGGACATTCCTCATCATTTTCCATTACATGTGTTTCAACAGGGTAGTTTGCTGCGGCCTGCAATAACATTCTTCCTAATTGTCCGCCGCCAAGGATTCCGACTTTTTGCATCCGGCAAAAATAAGTCTGAACCGGGATTTATAAGATGAAAGGATTAGCAGGATAAAAGTTCTCCAGGAGATAACAGATGTGATTGCATAATCATTATCCCAATATCCCATCAATCTTAAAATCCCGGTTCAGATTTTGTGCTTTTTTTGAAAAATAACCATGCATAAACTGAACACATCAAAAGACCTGGACGCTTTGATAGAAGATATTGGCGACAGGCCCGTCGTAATGTTGGGAGAAGCTTCTCATGGCACACATGAATTTTATACATGGAGGACGGCGATCTCCAAACGATTGATACAGGAGAAAGGTTTCAACTTTATTGCAGTGGAAGGCGACTGGCCCGACTGTTATAAGATCAATCGCTTTGTAAAAGGATATAAAGATGCGGGCGACAGCATACAAAACGTGTTGATGAATTTTGACCGATGGCCAACATGGATGTGGGCCAATTGGGAAGTGGCGGCCTTATCGGAATGGCTGAGGGAGTTCAATCAAAATTTATCTATTGATAAGAAGGTTGGTTTTTATGGTTTGGATGTGTACAGTCTTTGGGATTCGATGCGTGAAATGGTGAATTATCTGGAAAGAGAAGATCCGCAGGCAGCGCAATCAGTGAAAAAAGCCATTCAGTGTTTTGAACCTTATGAAGAGAACGAACATTTGTATGCAAGGTATTCGTTGACGGAACATTCCTGTCGTGATCAGGTGATCAGCTTGTTGAAAGAAATACGAATGAAAGCACAGTTTTTGGATGGCGATCGTGAAGCCGGATTTAATACCGAGCAAAATGCACTCATTGCCGTGAACGCAGAAAAATATTATCGCAGTATGATTGGCTTCGATAACGAAAGCTGGAATGTAAGAGATACGCACATGATGGAAACGCTTGACCGCTTAATGAAATTCCATGGGAAAAAAGCGAAGGGAATTATTTGGGAACACAACACACACATTGGAGATGCAAGAGCAACGGATATGAAACGTGCAGGCATGGTAAATATTGGTCAACTGGCAAGAGAGCAATACGGAGTGAACAAAGTTTATCTCACAGGTTTTGCCACTTACGCCGGAAGTGTTATTGCCGGTGAAGCCTGGGGAGCGCCAATGGAAGAAATGGAAGTGCCACAGGCAAGAGAGGGAAGCATTGAATATGAATTACACGGAGAGGATACGGATAATCGTTATTTGCTTTTCAATACGGAAGACCTTCAAAGAAAATATGAAACTTCCATCAGGCACAGAGCCATTGGTGTGGTGTATGATCCAGAAAGAGAACGGCAGGGAAATTATGTTCCCACCAAACTTTCGCAACGCTATGACGCCTTTGTTTTCCTGGATCAAACAAAGGCTGTACATCCTTTGCATTTGAAACCGAATGATGTGAAAGTGCCGGAGACGTATCCATTTGGGTTTTAAACCACAAAGGCACAAACTCACGGAGGAGCACAGGGTTATAAAATGATTCTCTTATACCACTCTTTATTAGAGGCGCATGGAAGTTCAATATATAGCCCAGTCTTTTGTTGGTTAGTTTAAGATAACTAAGCAATTGAGCTTCCCACACCGGATAAGAATTTTCCAGTGCTTTAAGTTCTATTATTGCCAAACTGGCAATAAAAATATCAACTCGCAATCTTCATCAATAACAAGATTGTCGTAAATAATTCAACGCATATTAAAAGCAGTGACTTCAATTAATTATCAGGCAAATTTCTAAGCAAGTAGTTTTAAATTTGTAAGGCAATGCGGCCCGACTATCCTCATAAAATCTTTTCTGACCAACGCTGCTATTTCGAATTGCTCATGATCACTTTGGCTATGCGATCATGCTTTGAATGAACTGAGCCCCGGACTTTCAATTTTCAAGACAAGAATCTAAGCATAACGGATCATTGAATAAAGAATCAATCATTAACCTTAAACAGCAACTTATCATGTCAACTAAGACAGCAGAAAAGCAAAATAAAATAACAGAGACCGATTTTCTTCCGCTACAGGGAACTGATTACGTTGAATTTTATGTAGGCAATGCCAAACAGGCCGCACATTATTATATGAGTGCTTTCGGTTTTCAGGCCCTTGCTTATGCTGGTCCGGAAACAGGAGTAAAGGACAGAACAAGCTATGTGGTGCGTCAGCATAAACTAACTTTTGTATTGACAACACCGTTACGTCCCGATAATGAAATAGCAGATCATATTTACAAACATGGTGACGGCGTAAAATTTTTGGCGCTTCGTGTAGATGACGCTTCTGATGCATGGGAACAAACCACCAAACGCGGTGGCAAAAGTTATTTGAAGCCGCAACATTTAAAAGATGAAAACGGAGAGGTAGTGCTGAGCGGAATTCATACCTATGGTGATACGGTTCACCTGTTTGTGGAAAGAAAAAATTACAACGGAGCTTTCATGCCGGGATACAAACAATGGAGCAATCCACTTTTTGCACCAATGGATACGGGACTTTTATATGTTGATCATTGCGTTGGCAATGTGGGATGGAATCAAATGAATCCCTGGGTGAAATTTTATGAAGATGTCATGGGCTTCCGGAATATTTTATCCTTCGATGATGAAGATATTTCAACGGAATATTCTGCGCTTATGAGTAAGGTGATGAGTAATGGAAATGGTTATGTAAAATTTCCGATCAACGAGCCGGCCGAAGGAAAGAAAAAATCGCAGGTGGAAGAATACCTTGAATTTTACAATGGTGAAGGTGTGCAGCACGTAGCCCTCGCAACCAATGATATTGTAAAAACCGTAAAGGAATTAATGAGTCGTGGTGTGGAATTTTTGAAAGTGCCGAATTCGTATTATGAAGATCTGCTTGACCGTGTAGGACATATTGATGAAGACCTGGAGCCATTGAAAGAATTAGGCATTTTAGTGGACAGTGATAATGAAGGTTATTTGTTGCAGTTGTTCTCGAAACCTGTGCAGGACCGGCCAACCGTTTTCTTTGAGATCATTCAACGGAAAGGAGCCAAGAGTTTTGGAAAGGGAAATTTCAAAGCCTTGTTTGAAGCTATTGAAAGAGAACAGGAGGCGAGAGGAAATTTGTAAGTTGCAAGGTGTAGGGTAGGAGGCTGAAGGTAAAAAATGTAATCATTCTCTGCCTCAACCACAAACCTGCAACCTTTCACCCTTAACCTTACATTAAGTACTTTCAAACGATTTTCTTCGTTCATAAAAAATAAAATTCGGAAATTGCTTTTCTAAAACTGATTCATGAAAAACCTGGCCGCTATTCTGATCTGTTTCTTAGCAACCTCTGCATTTGCTCAGGCTCCTTCAGCTTCTTTTGTTGATTTTCAAAGATCGCTTCAGCGTCCCGCTGATGCGCTAAAATCAAAAGAGGATACGCTTCGAAAACAATTCCAGGCAAAGGGTTTGGAATGGCCTGCCAAATACATTTACATCCGTTCTTTCAAATACGACGGGCAACTGGAAGTGTGGGTAAAGAATGAACGCAAAGAACCCTACAGACTTTTTAAAACCTATAAAGTTTGTGCAATGGCAGGAACACTTGGTCCCAAACGCATGGCCGGCGATTACCAGGTGCCTGAAGGCTTCTATTACATCAATGAATTCAATCCAAGCAGCAATTACCATCTTTCACTTGGCCTGAATTATCCCAATCAGTCCGATAAGGTTTTAAGTGATTCACTTCGTCCCGGCGGCGATATATATATTCACGGCAGTTGCGTAACCGTTGGCTGCATTCCGTTAACGGATGAATACATTGATGAAGTGTATATCCTTGCCACTTACGCAAAAGCTGCAGGAGAGGATTATATTCCTGTTCATATTTATCCGGTTCGTTTTAATGTAAAGAAGAGTGCGGATTACCTTGCCTATCTCACCAAAACGGATGCACAGCTCAAAAAGTTCGAAGAAAAAATGGAAGAAGTGTATGACCATTTTGAACAGACACACCAATTGCCTGTGATTATGACGGACACCAGGGGTAATTATGTGTTTGACGGATTGTCCAAAAAAATTCCTGTGGTTGTTGAGGAAAAACCTAAGAAAGAAAGAAAAACACAAAATTCTCCATCCGATCAAGGCAGTGGATAAAAAGAGCCCGAAGATAAGTTTGATGATGCCGAAAAAACAAAAAGTAAGCGCATTAAACTTGATCAAGGTCT
>JAICTW010000423.1 GCA_025936195.1 Flavisolibacter sp. | reverse complement strand
CGTTTTTATGTATCCTGCTTCATCCATTTCAAGCCAGCCTTTAAAAATTTCTGAATTGGGTGTATGTCCAATAGCAACAAAAAATCCTTTGACCGGAATTTCTGTTTTATCTCCCGTTTTCCTGTTTTTGATGCGAACCCCTTCCACTGTTTTGTCCCCAAGTATTTCATCTGTTTCGGTGTTCCAGTACGTTTTAATATTCGGCGCATTCTTTACTCTCTCCTGCATTACTTTACTTGCACGCATTTCATCCCTTCGAACAAACATGTGAACGTTTGTGCAAAGCTTGGATAAATAGAGAGCTTCCTCTGCTGCCGTATCGCCTGCTCCTACTATTGCTACGTCTTTTCCACGAAAGAAAAATCCATCGCAAACAGCACAGGCACTCACACCATAACCATTCAGCCGTTGCTCACTTTCTATTCCCAGCCATTTGGCAGAAGCTCCGGTTGAAATGATCACTGCATTGGCTTCGATCCATTTTTCTTCATCAATCTGAACTTTGTAGGGCTGAGAAGAAAAATCAACTTTTGTTGCCAGGCCATAACGGATATCAGCTCCCATTCTTTTTGCCTGGTGTTCAAAATGGATCATTAACTCAGGTCCCTGAATGCCTTCGGGAAAACCCGGATAATTTTCAACTTCTGTTGTAATGGTTAACTGGCCGCCCGGTTGAATGCCCTGGTACAACACAGGCTTTAAATTTGCTCTGGATGCATAAATAGCTGCCGTGTATCCTGCAGGTCCTGATCCTATGATTAATAAGTTTACTTTCTCTGTTTGATTGTCCATTGCTATCAATTACTTAAAAGCACGAAAATAATTGTAAATAAATAAATGGTTAGATTAAGAAGTGCACTCAATGTGGAATAATGATTGTCCGGTATTGGGAAGCATAGCCTCCAAAATAGCCAAGTGCATCTCCTTTAATATTACTTAAGATTTTGGTAGGAGTAGAAAACGGGTCACCTACACTGGCATAGGAAAATTCTATTGTTCTCCAAAAATCATAAGTAGCCTTATCAATGCTGCTTAGTTTCAATGTGACCGTATCCCCTCTTCTGAAAAAATTCTCATCAAAATTTGTTTTCAAATTCCTGTTTACGCCTTTCTCCACCTGAAGTTCATAAGTGGTGCCATCAATAAAAAGATCATCGAAAGTAGAATTAACCGGAGGGTAAAAAGGTTCACTGTTGGTTTTAGTGAAATACCGGATGTAATCGCCGTAGCCGGGAGGATCGGTAGCACGAACCATCACAATGACTTTGGACGTATCTTTTGTAGCTGGCGCCGGTTTCCACCAGACGGAATCTATCTTTTTATTGATGTTGGGAATGGTAGTTGTTGCCGAGTATTCCTTGCCTTCCGAAACGATCCGTAAAGAATAAGAATGATTCAATTCTCCAGGAAAGCTGGAGCTGAGGTTTGCCGAGTCAATGGTATAAAAATAAAAACCAATGCCATTTCCCAATGATCTGGAATATTCTCTTAGCTTTTGAGTAAGCGTTCCGTCAGATATAAAAACATCCGCACCATGAACAAAAGACTGGCTCAGTACTTCAGGACTGATCTGCGAAAAAAATCCGATTGATCTGGTCAGGATCACAACAGGCGGTTGCCCGTTTTCAATACTGGCATCCACTACTAATTTATCAGGAGAATCATGCAATGCAAAATTTACTTTCTTCTCGCAACCCAATAAAACAACTCCTGTCAGCACCATTAAAAATCGCTTCATAATGTAAAGATAAAATCAAACAGCCCTGATCTTTCGACCAAGGCTGTTATAAAACCCATCAATTTGCTCGTTTATTATCTGAAGTTTTTGCAACTACAGATAAATAGTATTTTAACCCAGGTATGCTTTCAATGCATTACTGTAACGGGCTTTCTGTAAACGTTTGATCGCTCTTTCTTTGATCTGGCGGATTCTTTCTTTGGTCAGATCATATTTCTGACCGATTTGTTCAATGGTTGTTCCATTTTCACCGTCCAGTCCGAAGTATGCATTAACGATCTCGGCTTCTCTTGGAGAAAGCGATTTCAATACACGACGAATTTCATTCCTCAATGAATCTTTCATCACATCATCATCCGTATCATCATTGCCTTCCAGTAAATCGCCCATCGCTACATCTTCAGCTTCGTGAACCGGAGCATCCAATGAAGTGTGACGAGTATTGCTTTGGAAAATATTATTGATCTCTGTTTCGCTCATCTCCAAAATATCTGCCAGCTCTTCGGTACTTGGCTCTCTTTCATGCTCCTGTTCAAAAGCCATGTAAGCCTTATTAGCCTTGTTATATGTACCGATCTTGTTTTGTGGTAAGCGAACCAAACGACCTTGTTCAGCCAATGCCTGAAGGATGGACTGACGAATCCACCATACAGCGTAAGAGATAAATTTGAAACCTTTTGTTTCGTCGAAGCGCTGAGCGGCTTTAATGAGACCAAGATTTCCTTCATTGATCAGATCACTCAGGGAAAGACCCTGGTGCTGATATTGTTTTGCTACAGAAACTACGAATCTAAGATTGGCCTGCACCAACTTGTCCAAAGCTCTCTGATCACCCATTTTAATTCTTTGAGCCAAAGTGGTCTCCTCTTCGGGTGTGATCATCGGAATCTTTGAAATTTCCTGGAGGTATTTTTCTACGGCCTGTGAATCCCGGTTCGTAATCTGGGTAGCAATTTTAAGCTGCCTCATAATCTAAATCCTTATTGTTAAGATGAATAAATACTGACAAATGATTTTCACAGAAAGTTGCAAATGGATCGTTAAACAAGGTACAGAGTATCTGCAAAAATAATTTGCATTTACTAAACCTCATAATCATTTGTAACAAATTCTTATCTACAAAAACTGTACTATCCTTTGTTTTAATGAAATACAGGTTGGTAAAGGTTTTCAAAAGTTTTGATAATAGTAACCAGTAGAGTTATACACACATTTATGCCCTGGCCTGATATTTTTGTTTGAGGAAAATCCATAATGCGATGCCAAGAAGTATTAATCCGAATGAGATGACCTCAGCTTGAGTGGGATGGAATCCAAAAAAGTTCATCCGGTTATTGACTCTGATCTTTTCAATCAAAAACCGTTCAAGACCATTCAGGATGAGATATAAGCAGAATAAGGCACCGGCCGGTTTCAGTTTATCCCTTAATCCCCAAAGAATAAAAAATAAAATGGTACAGCCAATAATCTCGTACAATGGTGTTGGAAAGACGGGAACCGGTAGTTGTGCGCAGTAATTATCCTGGCAACCGGCAATGGGTACACCAACTTTATTTACATTGTGCGGATAGTTATAAGCAAAGAACCAATTGGGCAAAAAGCCGAGAGCAGAAGGTTTCTGAAAATGGGCATTGTGCAAATTCGGTTCTTCCTGAAAAAATCTTGGATAGGCAATGATCGCATTTTGAAAATCCTGCGGTGCTGCCAGAACAATATGATTTGCCGAGTCAACTTTGTATGCTGTATTATAAACTCCCCAATCGCCGTCCCCTGCAGTTTGACAACCCATGCGGCCAATGGCATAAGCAATCATTAATGAAGGAGCAATGGCATCTGCCAGATAACGAATTCCGATTTTGTGTTTTCTTGCGTACAGAATAATAGCT
>JAICTW010000781.1 GCA_025936195.1 Flavisolibacter sp. | reverse complement strand
GTCATTAAATGCCATCATTGCCAACCGCATTTCAAAAGAATTTACAAAAGATGCACATACATTGATTGATAATTTGATCAGGAAAGTTTTGGAAACCATAAGCACTTCTCTATAGCTATGAAAATACAGTTCTCAAAATACCAGGGTACCGGAAACGATTTTGTCATTATGGACAATCGTGATAAAAAATATGATGGCCTTTCACAAGATCAGATTGCATTTTTATGCGATAGAAGATTTGGAATTGGCGCCGATGGTTTGATGTTGTTGAATGCCCATCCTGATTTTGACTTTGAAATGAAATATTATAATGCAGATGGAAGAGAAAGCAGCATGTGCGGCAATGGCGGACGCTGCCTGGCAAAATTTGCAAATGATATTGGCATAGTTCGATCTGATTATAAATTCCTGGCTATTGATGGTGTGCACGAGGCCAGCATTAATCTCGATGGAACGGTTGCCTTAAAAATGAGCGATGTTGGTAATGTGAAATACGACCACGGCAATTTTATTTTAAATACAGGTTCGCCGCATTTGGTAACGCTTGCCAATGATGTTATGCATTTGGATGTTTTTAAAAGAGGACGTGAAATTCGCAACAGCGATCCGTTCAAGGAAGAAGGCATCAATGTAAATTTTGTGCAGCAAACAGATGAAGCGGATAAGATCATTGTTCGCACGTATGAGCGTGGCGTTGAAAACGAAACCTTCTCGTGTGGTACCGGTGTTACTGCTTCGGCTTTGGTATGTGCGCACAATGACAATGGATTTAACCGTGTAGAAGTGAAAACCAAAGGCGGTGAGCTAAGTGTTGAATATGATAAGATTGGCGACAATTATAAAAATATCTGGCTGAATGGTCCTGCGGTAAAAGTGTTTGAAGGAGAGATTGAAATTTGAGATAAAAGGCAGACCTGTATTTCCGACTTCGTTTCGATTGATATGTTCCGTTTTAATGTAAGAGTGTACGGTATTTTAATGAATGACCAACAGCAGGTGTTGGTGAGTGATGAATTTATTCGCGGTGGTTACTACACTAAATTCCCGGGTGGCGGATTAGAGTTTGGCGAAGGCACAAGAGATTGTTTGAAGAGGGAATTTTTGGAAGAGATGAATTTGAATGTTGAAGTGGGCGAACATCTATACACCACCGATTATTTTCAGATCTCCGCTTTCAATCCCGATCACCAGATCATTTCCATTTATTATAGGGTGAAACCTTTGGCGGAAATTGCCGTTCGCCTGAGCACTTCAGCATTTGATTTTGATGAACAACAAATGGCAGCTTACAATATGCATAAGGAAACAGAAAGTTTTCGTTTCATTGAGTGGGATGATTTGACTGAAGAAAGTGTTACGCTGCCAATTGACAAGATGGTTGTGAGAATTTTGAAAGAGAAGTAGTCCGATCCCGCCTGGGCGGATTACCTGTGCACAGCCCTTTCCTGTTGAAGATCCATTACTGTTCTTAACGATTCGTCAATACAAGATTTTTTACTCACGCAGAGAATGCGGAGTCCCGATAGCTATCGGGAGCAAAGGACGCAAAGTATTTCCCTTGCGATCTTTGGGTCTTCTTTGTGCTGAAAACTATTTGAATAAAAAACTTTGAATTTTGTAATGGCACTTGCATAATGTTCAATAAAGCTCTGAACGTACAAGTGAGTGACACAAGCAAAGACGAAAATAGCAATGCAGATGGCTACACAATTATTCAACTTTATTTTAGGAATCGCTTCAAAAAAATAAAAGCAGTC
>JAICTW010000675.1 GCA_025936195.1 Flavisolibacter sp. | reverse complement strand
TCAATCAAAATTTGAAGCGCTACCCAGCTACGGCAGTTATTTCCAGGTATATTCCTATAAAAAGATTTCGGATGAACCCGAAAAAGATTTTGCCATAAGACTCACCAAAGAAAATGGAGTGGCTACCATCCCCGTATCAGCATTCTATTCTTCAGAAGTAAACAACAAAGTGCTGCGTTTTTGTTTTTGCAAAAAAGAATCTACACTGGAAGCAGCCGCTGAACGGCTTATTAAACTGTAAAGATCCGGAGGTTTAAAACAAATTTGTTTTTGCGAATCACATAATCGTATATTTGCGATATAAAATAAAACATGGCCTTTCATAAAAAAGAAGAATTTGGGAAAAAAGAACAGGAGCTGGCGGAGTTTGCCAAAGCCCTCAGCCATCCGGCCCGCATTGCTATCCTTAAAGTGCTGGCGCAAAAAAATGAATGCATTTGTGGTGAGATCGTCGAAGTTTTGCCTTTGGCACAATCCACCGTTTCGCAGCATTTGAAAGAATTAAAGAATGCCGGATTAATTGAAGGAACACTCGATGGTCCCCGCTCCTGCTATTGCATCAACTGGAAAGCTTTTGAAAAACTCAGTAATGATATTGGCAGCTTGTTCACGAATCTTAAAGCAAAAAATGAAAAAGCCTGCTGTTAATTAAAACAAACAACATGAACACGGAAAACGAATTAAAGGAACTGGTCAAAGAAAAGTACAGTCAAATTGCCACGCAATCCCTTCAGCAAAATCTTTCCTCCTGTTGCGGTGCCACGGGATGTTGCGGTGATGAAGCCTACACCATTATGGCAGATGATTATTCCACTCTCGAAGGTTATAACGCCGATGCAGATCTTGGATTGGGTTGTGGCATTCCTACTCAATATGCAAAGATCAAAGAAGGCAACACGGTAATTGATCTTGGAAGTGGCGCCGGCAATGATGCTTTTGTGGCAAGACGCTTTGTTGGTGAAAAAGGAAAAGTGATTGGCATTGACTTCAGCGAAGCAATGATTGAAAAAGCAAGAGTCAATGTGGACAAAATGGGATTCAACAATATCGAATTCCGGTTGGGTGATATTGAAAAAATGCCTGTTGCAGCAAACAAAGCTGATGTCGTTCTCAGTAATTGCGTATTGAATCTTGTTCCGAATAAAAGAAATGTGTTTGCAGAGATCTTCAGAGTACTAAAAACAAAAGGACATTTCTCCATCTCCGATATTGTTCTTGAGGGTCAACTTCCGGAAAACCTGAAAAAGGCCGCCGAAATGTATGCTGGCTGTGTGTCCGGCGCCATTCAGAAAGATGAGTATATAAAAATTATTCATGAAATAGGTTTTGTAAATATTTCAGTACTTAAAGAAAAAAAGATCGTCATTCCTGACGACATCTTACTCCAATATTTAAACGAACAGCAACTGGCTGATTTAAAGAATTCCGGTCCTGGCATTTACAGCATTACCGTTTATGCAGAGAAACCCTGCTGTGAACCAGGAAGCGGTTGCTGCTGATTTCACGGGCTCTTGGGGCCCTTACTTAATTTTGAATTATGAATATCGTTCCAGCCTCTCAGAACAGTTTTTCGGCAGCCATTGATCTGTTGAAGAAAAGCAATTTGCCGACAGAAGATATCAATCCCGGCACGCAGTTATTTGTGGTGGAAGAAGGTGATAGCGTTATAGCCACTGTTGCTGTTGAATACGATTATGATACTGCTTTACTGCGAAGCCTGAGTGTGTCTAAGGAAAAAAGAAATTCAGGTTTGGGTATAAAGTTGGTTGAGTTCATTGAAGACTATGTTCAGAAACAAGGTGTTCAAACCATTTACCTATTAACAACAACAGCCAAGGAATTTTTTCTAAAAAGAGGATACCAAATAATAGATCGCAAAACTGTTCCTGATTTTATAAAGAACACTAGCGAGTACAGTGTAGTTTGCTCCACGTCCTCCACAGTAATGAAAAAAGAGTTTTCATGAAGAAGATCCTTTTCGTTTGTATAGAGAACAGCAATCGAAGCCAGATGAGCGAGGCTTTTGCCAGAATACACGGTGACAATGCTATTGAATCGTATAGCGCGGGTTCAAAGCCTTCTGGCAAGATCAATCCAAAGGCCATTGCTTCCATGAAAGAACTTGGTTATGATCTTTCATCGCATCAGTCCAAATCTTTGGAAGAGGTGAAACCGCTTGCTCCTTTTGATGCGGTAGTTACTATGGGCTGTGGTGACGCTTGTCCCTGGATGCCGGCCAAACAATTCATTGACTGGCAAATTCCCGATCCAAAACAAATGAATGAAGAAGATTTCAGAAGAGTGCGGAACCTGATTGAAGAAAAGGTGAAAGAGTTATTGCAGGAGTT
>JAICTW010000216.1 GCA_025936195.1 Flavisolibacter sp. | reverse complement strand
TATTTATGCTCAAATGAATTTTTTGAATCCGGGTATGTTGGGCTCTGTTGAATTCTTCAGGCAGGAATTTGCTATTCCTATTGATAAATTTGGCGAACCTGAACAAAAAGAGCACCTCAAAAAAATATTGTATCCCTTTATTCTTCGCCGTACAAAAGAGCAAGTGGCAAAAGATCTTCCCGAAAAAATTGAAACCGTTTTGTTCTGCGAAATGGAAGACGAGCAGCGAAGAGTTTATGATGCCTATCGCAACGATTACCGTTCAAAGATCATGGGTACTATTGAAGATCAGGGAATTCAAAAATCACAATTAACCATTTTACAAGGTTTGATGAAGCTTCGGCAGATCTGCGATTCACCGGCTATTTTAAATGAAGAAGAAAAATTTCCGAACCATTCGATCAAGCTGGAAGAACTGGCAAGAGAGATCACTGAAAATATCGGCGACCACAAAGCACTTATCTTCTCTCAGTTCCTTGGCATGCTGGCTTTGATCAAAGAAAAGCTTACCGAATTGGGAGTGAAGTTTGAATATTTTGATGGAAGCACTTCTGCGCCGGATCGTGAGAAAGCAATACAGGCATTTCAGAACAATGAAGAAACAAGAGTGTTTCTGATCTCGCTCAAAGCCGGTGGTGTGGGTTTGAATTTAACGGCGGCAGATTATGTTTACATTGTTGACCCCTGGTGGAATCCAGCGGTGGAACAACAGGCTATTGACAGAACCCACCGTATCGGCCAAACCAAAAATATTTTTGCCTACCGCATGATTTGTAAGGATACTATTGAAGATAAGATCATGCAGTTGCAGGAAAAGAAGCGTTTACTAGCGAAAGAGTTAATCTCTGACGATGCCACATTTGTAAAAGCATTGACGAGAGAAGATGTGGAATATTTATTCAGTTGATTTATAGTTCTCCTTCCTTAAATCACAACCACTCAGCACTTCTTTTTTGAGGAGTACTGTATCATAACCATTCATCCAAAACTTAACGTTATTTAACTGCTTTTCACACAGCTTGCGAATACCTTCGTAACCACAACAAAGCTTATGAAGAAGTTATACCTGCTTGTTTTGACTGTTCTTATTCTTGGCTTTACTTCTCAGGCACAAAAGCTGAACGGCGTGATAAAAGGCATTTTACAGGATTCTGTTTCGGCTGCTCCGCTCAGTGATGCTACTGTATCCATCGTTCGTGCTAAAGATTCTTCTTTGATCTCCTTTACAATAACCAGCAACAGCGGCTTCTTTGAAATTAAAAATATTGAGCAGGGAGCCTACAATCTGCTTGTTTCATTTACAGGTATGGAACCTGTGAAAAAACAATTTTTGATTAGTGCCGATCATACCGTTGCCGATTTTGGTACTATTAAACTTAGTCGCAATTATAAAACTCTGGATGAAGTAGTCATTAAAGATGAAACTCCTGTAAAAATAAAAGGCGATACGGTTGAATTCAGGGCAGAATCCTTCAAATCTGTAAAGCCCAATGCTACAGTTGAAGACCTTTTGAAAAAAATACCGGGTATGGAAGTAGCCAAAGACGGTACTGTAAAATCGCAGGGCGAACAGGTACAAAAAGTTTATGTAGATGGAAAAGAATTTTTTGGGAACGATCCAAAGCTTGCCACAAAAAATCTTTCGCAGGACATGGTGGAAAGCATTCAGGTGTATGACGACATGAGCGAACAGGCTAAGTTCACTCAAATGGACGATGGCAGCCGTTCCAAAACCATCAACATCAAACTTAAAAAAGACAAGAAGAATGGACTGTTTGGAAAAGCAATGACCGGCGGCGGGACCAATGATCGTTATCAGTCAACCTTAAGTTTGAACCGTTTTACCAGTAGCCGTCAAATTTCATTGATCGGTTCTGCCAACAATTTAGACAAACAAGGTTTTTCTTTCTCCGATGTCATTGGTGGCATGGGCATGAGTGGTTTAAGCGGAGGTAATTTTAGCGGATTGTCCATGCGTTCAGGCGGGGGTAATTTCAGTGGAAGCGGGGGCTCGGGAATTAGCTCTCCAATTTCTTTGGGATTGAATTACCGCGATGCCTGGGGCTCGAAGGTTACCGTTTCAGGAAGTTTGTTTGGATCAAGAACGCAAACGGTTTTGGACCAATCAAGATTGCGTTCTGAAAAACCAATTCCTGATATTGATTCTTCTATCCTAAGTGATTCGCGTACCAAAAGCAGTAACCTGAATGAGAACCTTCGCTTCAATATGAGACTGGAATACAAGATGGATTCTGTAAATTCTCTTTTATATTATCCAAGCATTACATTTCAAAATTCAGAGAGCCACAGCTTTGACAGTACAGGAACCATGGCTTCAGTTAATGGCGATCCTTACTACACAGCCTTAACACAAAAAAGAATAAATGACAATACCCGCGACGGATACAATATGAATCAAAATCTTCTCTTCCGCCACAGGTTTTCAAAAAAGGGAAGAACCTTAACCTTAGGCATATCTAATACCGTTAACGAAAGTAATGGAGATGGTTCAACGTATTCGCCTTACAATTATTACACTGAAACAGGTTCTGTTTACAGGTCGCAATTACTGGATCAGCAATCCAAACAAAAGATAGAAGGCTTTAATAATACAGTGAGCACCTCGTACACCGAACCCATTGGCCGCAATAAATTACTGGAGTTAAATTATGCTTATACCAACAACCATTCAACATCTGATAAAAAAACATTTGATCTGGATACTTTGTCTGGTAAGTATGAAATTGTAAATGCACCACTGACAAATTATTTTGAGAATGATTACATTTCTCATCGTGCCGGACTCAACTTCCGTGTGCAGCAAAGAAAATACAATTACCAGCTGGGCATTGGCGAGCAATTCAACAGTCTTTCCAGCCATAGTGTAAGAGCCATGAACAACAAAGACACTACGCTCAAACAAAATTCTGTCAACCTGTATCCAACCGCCAATTTCAATTATAATTTTTCACGTAATAAATCTTTCCGCTTCCGGTATTCGGGAAGGACCAATCAGCCGAGCGTTAGCCAATTGCAGGATGTTCCGGATAACAGTAATCCCTTGCAGGTAAGAACTGGTAACCCTGCACTGAAGCAGGAGTTCTCCAACAATTTTAATTTGAACTATAACACGTTCAATATGGTCAGCTTCCGGTATTTCTCTGCTAACCTTAGCTACAATCAAACTTCAAACAAAATTGTAAACAGCCAGGATACTTTATCAAAAGGAGTTACACTTATAAAGCCCGTAAACATGAATGGCGGCTATTCCACCAACGGCTTTTTCACGCTTGGCCTTCCATTTAAAAACCCCAAATTGAAAGGAAGTAGCTTCAACTCCACCACCATGGCTTCTTACAGTCGCGATGTAAGCATGTTGTACAAAAAAATAAATTTCACAAAAAACCTTACGCTTACGCAAACAGAAGGTATCAACTATACGTACAAAGAAAAAATAGATGTGGGATTAAGAGCCAGTCTTTCGTATTACATGACCCGTTATGATTCCATGCTGAGAAGACCCAACACCGATTACTGGTCGCAAACCTATTCAGCCGACCTGACCTTTGATCTGCCCAAAGATTTTGTCTTTGAAACCGATTTTGATTATTACCTCACCACCGGCCAGTCGGCAGGTTACAACAAGAACATTCCTTTGCTGAATGCTTCGTTGTCAAAACTGATGTTCAAAAACAAAGCAGGACAATTAAAATTAGAATTGCATGATATCTTTAATCAAAACCAAAGCTTAACCAGGAATACCGGACCAAATTATTATGAGGATGTGCGCACCAATGTTATTCAGCGTTACTTCATGCTATCATTTACTTACAGCTTGAACAGGATGGGAGGGAAGAATATGTTTCAGAAAATGCCGCGAATGTTTCAGAGAGGAATGAGAGATATGCGGATCATGCAATAGTATAAAAAAAAACCGCCGTTAGGCGGTTCTTTATTTCATTCTTTTTTTGGTGGTTGAATAGCCTGCCACTGTTGATGAACCAAAAAGCAAAATCCCAAAAATGGATTTCGTAAAGCGCCACAGGTTCAGAGATGGCTGATAATACTCTCTGTAAATCTTCACCTCTTGACGGGCATGGACGATGTTCTTGTTTTTCATTGCTTGGATAATTTTAGATTTTGTGGAAAAACGGTGGAGAAAATTAGTAAATTTTCTGGAATAAAAGAAGTTTTTTCTAATTTGCCGCCCGAATACGTAAATCCCTCTTATGAAACGACAATCAAAACTAATCATTGCTGCCTTGTTCTTTTTTGCACTGAAGTCTGAAGCGCAAATAAAATTTCCCGTTACCAATAACGATCTGCGAAGCAATCTTTCCAAAATCCTCACCGATTATTCCAATGGTTTTACTTCGTTAAGAGGAGATACCATTGATGTGAATCCTCAAACCGTGGAGTTTACATCGAAACTTGATTTTAAAGGAGCCGAACAAAATTCCATTGCTCAATACCGTTCCCAAAAGAATCCGGTGTACAGTTGGCAAGCAGTTTTGCTGCATACAGAAGATTTTGAAGAGGCTTCCAAAAAATACAAATGGCTGTATAGCCAACTAAAAGTAATGACGGTTAAAGTACAGGATTATTCCTTTACACTGAGTGGGGAATATGAAGCGCCGGATGAAAGCAAAAAATTCTGCAGCAGCATTTTCAAGCTAACACCCAATGCAGCTACCATGCCCGGTTTGAAAGTAGAAGCTTCCATGCAATTTGAATTTCCCGAATGGAAGATCAGCCTGTTGGTGTATGAAAGAGAAAGAGAAGATAATGAACAGGGCGATATAAATGACTAGATCTTAGCCTACAAAGCCCCTTTTCCCAGGGTTAGAAGTTTGTTAATCCCCTTGCTTTAACAGGAGAGTTTTGCCGCTAAAACCTATTTTTGGCAACATTTCATTTTATGAAAAGAATTCTCTTCTTACTGCTTGGTACTTTTTCATTAGCCATTGCTTCGCAAGCACAGCCCAAAAAAATTGTTGCAGATAAGATCACTGCCATTGTTGGCGACAAGATCATTCTGCAATCCGATATTGACAATGCTATTGCCGATCTCAAACGCAGTGGCGGAACAGTTCCGGATAATGCAGAATGTTCTATCCTGGAACAAGCGCTGGTTTCTAAAGTATTGATGTTGCAGGCACAGAAAGATTCTTTACCCGTGACCGATGAAGAAATAGAGTCAGAATTAGATCAGCGCATACGGTATTTTATTTCGCAATACGGTTCGCAGGAAGAAGTAGAACGCCTGGCCGGTAAAACAATTTACCAGATCAAGGACGATGCAAGAGAATCGGTGCGTGAAAGAAAGCTGGCTGAAGCTATGCAGAAGAAAATTGTTGACAACGTTAATGTTACACCTACTGAAGTAAAAGCTTACTTCGACAAAATTCCCAAGGACAGTCTTCCTTTTTTTGAATCAGAGGTGGAAGTAGGCGAAATTGTTATTTATCCAAAAGCATCAAGAGACCTGGAGCAGTTCATGATTGATGAACTGAACCACTACAAACAGGAGATCGAAGCAAAGCACATGACCTTTGATCAGGCGGCAAGAATGTATTCCGAGGATCCGGGCTCTAAAAATAATGGCGGCTTGTACAATATTGACCGTAACGAAAAAACTTGGGATCGTGATTTTATTGCGGCTGCTTTTCGCCTGAAGGATGGAGAAATT
>JAICTW010000346.1 GCA_025936195.1 Flavisolibacter sp. | reverse complement strand
AGTGACACAACAGAAGATGAGTAAAGAACAAAAGATAATAAACAAAAGATAAAAAGCAAGAAGTGCCGGGAGATACCTTAAATATTAATTCGCGTGGCACGGCTCAAAACACTTATGATGCCATTGTTGTTGGTTCAGGCATTAGTGGTGGTTGGGCTGCAAAAGAATTATGCGAGCATGGTTTGAAAACATTAGTCTTGGAACGCGGAAGAAATGTGGTGCATTTGAAAGATTATCCAACTGCAACAATGAATCCCTGGGATTTTCCTCACCGCGGTCAAATGACAAGAAAGTTTGTTGAGGAAAATCCTTTGATAACACAAGCTGCAGGTTTTGGTGAAGACACAGCGCATTTTTTTATAAAAGATAACGATCATCCTTATGTGCAGGAAAAACCATTCGAGTGGATTCGCGGTTACCAGGTTGGAGGAAAATCGTTGATTTGGGGAAGAGCTACTCCGCGATGGAGCAAATATGAATTCATCAATCCTGCAAAGTATGGTTATGGAATTGAATGGCCGATAAGCTATGATGATATTGCTCCCTGGTATTCGCATGTGGAATTGTTTGCAGGAATATGCGGCAACAAAGACGGGTTGGATGTAATGCCTGATGGAGAATTTCTTCCGCCGTTTGAAATGAACTGTGTTGAAAGAGATGTAAAGAAAAATATCGAAGCGAAATACAAAGACCGGTTTATGGTTCACGGTCGCTGGGCACAGATAACACAGCCTACGCAATTGCATGTTCAACAGGGAAGGGGCAAGTGCCAGGCAAGAGATCTTTGCATGCGCGGCTGTCCGTTCGGCGGATATTTTAGTTCGAATTCATCAACATTGCCGTGGGCAGAGAAAACAGGAAACTTAACCATCAGACCGTTTTCTGTTGTTCATTCAATTATTTATGACGAGAAGAAAGGCAAAGCGGTTGGTGTAAGAATAATTGATGCAAACACAAAACAAACAACAGATTATTTTTCTCGCATTATTTTCATGAATGCATCTGCACTCAACACTGATTTGATCTTGCTCAATTCAAAATCAAATCGTTTTCCAAATGGTTTTGGAAATGATAACGGATTGTTAGGGAAATATGTCGCGTTTCAAAATTATCGTGGCTCTGTGAATGGTGATGTTGATGGTTATCAAGACAAATATTATTACGGCAGAAGAACCGTTGAATGCATGATGACAAATTTCCGCAATGTTTATAAACACGATATGGATTTCGTCGGTGGTTATATGGCATTCATGGGAGCATGGAGAGATCGTGGTGCACCGGAGCAATCGCCTGAAACAATTGGTGCAGCTTACAAAGATGCGATGAGTGAAGCAGGTAGTTGGCACATGTATATGTACATACAAGGCGAGACTGTTCCGAAAGCAACAAACTATGTAAAGTTGAGTGATGATAAAAAAGACCAGTGGGAAATTCCGTTGCTTGAAATGAACGTTGATTATGATGATAATGATGAAAGATTATTGAAAGATTTCCTCACACAAGCTTCAGAAACACTGGAGACAGGCGGTGTAAAAAATATTAAGCAACACGATAATCACTGGGCACCGGGAAGAGATATTCATGAAATGGGCGGATGCAGAATGGGTAAAGATTCAAAAACATCTTTGCTGAATGGATGGAATCAGTTTCACAACTGCAAAAATGTTTTTGTAACAGATGGTGCGTGCATGACGAGCACAGGTACTCAAAGCCCATCTATCCTTTATATGGCGTTAACAGCGAGAGCTGCGAACTATGCAGTGAGTGAGTTGAAGAAAGGAAATCTTTAATTTGAAAATGAAGAAGAATTAGTTCTTGTTGAATAGCGAAGAGAATGTACAAGAGTGCGACGCAACGGAAGCTCAACAGAAAAATAAAAGTTGGGCTCATAAAAGAAAAAATTTAAAACAGTTTTATTTTTATAACCGATTCCCAAAAGGGTTTAAAAATCAATTTTAATTATGGATAGAAGAGACGCCTTATCCCGTGTAGCGCTTTTATTGGGCGGTACAATTATTGGAGCCGAGGCTTTCCTGAAGGGTTGCAAGCCTGAATCGAAATACGGTGCAAGCCTGAAGTTTACGCCGGAAGATGTTGCCTATCTTGATGAAGTAGCGGAAACAATTTTGCCGCGCACATCTACGCCGGGTGCGAAAGATGCGAAGGTTGGTCAATTCATGACAGTTATTGTGAATGATTGTTATGAAGAAAAAGATCAGAAGACTTTCCTTGACGGCATGCAAAAACTGGACGATGCCAGCAGAAAGAAAAACAGCAAATCGTTCATGGAAAGTACACCGCAGCAGCGGCATGATCTTTTAGTTGACCTCGACAAGGAATCAAAAGATTATCAGGCGAAGAAAAAAGAAGATGATGAGAATCATTACTTCACTTTGATGAAGCAGTTAACATTGTGGGGATTCTTTACTTCAGAACCAGGAGCTACAAAGGCTTTGCGTTACGTAGCTGTCCCCGGAAGATACGAAGGTTGCATTCCTTACAAGAAGGGTGATAAGGCCTGGGCTACTTAGTAATTGCAGATTTGCTATTGCAGATTGCGGATTTGTTGCATTGCGTGTGATGCAATAAATGTTGTTTGCTATAAATTACTTTTTGATACTAACTGCAGCATTCATAGCATCGCTTGTTGTCCAAAGGACTTTCGCAATCTCTTTTACTGCAGAACAATGATTGAACAAAAAAATAAAGGGATAATAATTCTTTTGAACTATTATCCTTTGTCATTTTTGTATGATTACCATTTAGCTTGACGGCTTTTGTATGAAATAAACGATAACGAGAGGATATCCGGGAAAAACGATAATTGAAAGAGATCATACGGTGCATTGACGTCTTTACTTAACTAAACTTGTTTTCAAAATTTTTTAAGTAAGAGCACTTTAATTTAACACGAATAAATCCTAATCGCAAAATCATTAAACACAAAGCCAATGAGGTTAAATAAACAAATGTTACTTAATAACATTAGTCTAATTGTTTTCTTGACAATAATATTGTGCCTTTATTCTAAAAGCACAAAGGCACAATCTTACGGTAAAGAAATACGACCACGTATCGTGGTTACTTGTGATCCGGAACTTGACGATAATAATTCACTTATCCGTTTCCTGCTTTACAGCAGTGACCTGCAAGTTGAAGGACTTATCTATGCAAGCAGCGGTTTCCACTGGAAAGGCGATGGGAAGGGAACCAAATGGTTTGTTCCCGGAAGGGAATATGCACGTTTCGGAATAGATACATGTCCATGCGAATCCTGGCGCTGGGCTAAAGACGAACGTTTTATTGATAATGTCGTTGATGCTTATGCAAAAGTATATCCCAACCTGAAAGTGCACAATCCAAATTACCCGACTCCGGAAGAACTCAAAACAAAAATCAAATACGGAAATATTGAATTCGATGGAGATATTTCTAAAGATTTCCCCGGCTCGGATCTGATCAAATCACTAATGCTTGATAATAAACCCGGAAAATTGTTTATAACAGCATGGGGAGGACAAAGCACTATCGCCAGAGCGCTCAAATCAATTCAGGAGCAGTACGAGTACACAACTGAATGGGGAAATGTTAAAAAGAAAATATCGCATAAAGTTGTTTTGCTCCCATCCGGCGACCAGGATGACACTTATGCAAAGTATATTAAGCCTAATTGGCCCGATATTGAATACCGGCAATTCAGCGGTGGCCCTAACTATAGTTATGGTGCACAATTAAGAGCCAAAAGCGAGGATTCGATTTATTTAACCTCATCATGGATGAAGGAAAATGTATCTGATCGCGGGCCGTTAGGAGCTTTGTACCGGGTATGGGGTGATGGGAAACAAATGGTAAAAGGTGACATCATGGATTATTTCGGTTTAACAGGTTACACCGATGATCAATTAAGGAAAATGGGTTATGTTGTTTGGATGCCTGTGCAGGCAAAAGGTTCCTGGCTCGGAGAAGGTGATGATGGTACATTTATGAATATGCCTGGGAATGGACTACGTGCTTATGAAGACGGTTCTTATGGTGGTTGGGGCGGTCGCCAGCTAAGCAATAAGGAGTCCGAAAATTTTTCTTTCCAAATGAGTGATACATCTCAACAAGCTATGGTATCTGCTCTCAGTTCAATAAATAGCCAAAATAAAAGTACAAATACATATCCGGATTTCTTTCCTGCAGCTCAACAGGATTTTGCAGCACGTCTTAAATGGTCTGTAACACCAAAGTATTCAGATGCGAATCATGAACCTGTCGTTACAATTGAAGGACCCCTGAATGTCTTGGTATCTCCCGGAGAAACGATAAGGTTAAACGGGAATGTTTCGGATCCGGATAAAGATAAAGT
>JAICTW010000297.1 GCA_025936195.1 Flavisolibacter sp. | reverse complement strand
CTTCAAATTCTAAACTAAAAACTATAAATAGAAATGGCAGATCTTTTTGAACGTCTTATGAAAAACTACGGACCTCTTGGTCAGTACAGGGAAAGGGCCTATGGTTATTTTGCCTTTCCAAAACTTGAAGGTGAAATCAGCAGCCGCATGAATTTCCGCGGCAAAGAAGTAGTTGTATGGAGCCTCAATAATTATTTGGGACTAGCCAATCACCCTGAAGTTCGCAAGGCCGATGCTGATGCAGCGGCACAATACGGATTGGCAACGCCAATGGGCGCAAGAATGATGAGTGGCAATACCGATTTTCATGAGCAACTGGAAAGAGAACTGGCGGCGTTTGAACATAAGGAAGATGTGTGTTTGCTGAATTATGGTTATCAGGGAATGGTAAGCATTATTGATGTATTGTGCAGCCGCCACGATGTGATTGTTTATGATGCAGAATGCCATGCCTGTATTGTTGATGGAGTTCGTTTGCATCCTGGACATCGCTATGTTTTCAAACACAACGATGTGGAGGATTGTGAAAAGCAATTGGAAAGAGCCGCAGCTTTAATAGAAAAGCAGGGTGCCGGCGGTATTTTGGTCATTACAGAAGGGGTGTTTGGAATGGCCGGTGACCAGGGCAAATTAAAAGAGATCGCTACACTAAAAGAAAAATACCAGTTCCGCTTGCTGGTGGATGATGCCCATGGATTTGGAACATTGGGCAAAACAGGAGCCGGTGCAGGAGAGGAGCAGGGCGTTCAGGATGATATTGATCTGTACTTTTCAACCTTTGCTAAATCAATGGCGTCTATTGGAGCATTTGTAGCCGGCGATAAAGCGATCATTGATTACATCCGCTGGAATATCCGCAGCCAGATCTTCGCTAAAAGTTTACCGATGCCTTTGGTTATGGGCAACTTAAAACGTTTGGACCTGTTGCGTACAAGACCTGAACTAAAAGACAAACTTTGGGAGAACGCTTTGAAGCTTCAAAAAGGTTTGAAAGAAAAAGGCTTTGATATCGGCAATACAGATTCAGTGGTAACTCCGGTGTACATGAAAGGTGGTGTGGAAGAAGCAACGGCAATGGTAATGGACCTTCGTGAAAACTATGGCGTATTTGCTTCGGTGGTGGTGTATCCGGTAATTCCGAAAGGACATATTATTTACCGCCTCATTCCAACATCAACACACACAGATGCTGATATAAAGGAGACCTTGAAAGCATTTGAGGCCACAAAGAAAAAGTTAGACAATGGCGAGTATAAGGTAGAAGCCATTCCGGATATGGCGGAGTACAGCGCTAAAAGATTTGAGTATTTCAACAGTAAGCCGAAGAACAAATAATTGCTAAATGGTTAAATGATGAATTGTTTAAGGCCTTGCGAAAGCGAGGCTTTTCCTTTTTTATTTAGGTTGAAAGAGAAAGCGGTGTGAAAAGAATTACAAGCATTGTCGCTCTTCTATATAGGATTTATGATTTACATGAATTCAATACATTTTCTCTTTTCCGGTAGGAGCTTTTGATAGGAATTGGGATTAATTGAAAAGGCTTTATTGAAACAGTTCCTGGAAGGAAATTAGATGATGATGTACTTAGCTATATTACTACTATCATCTTCTGTTGTGTCACTCACTTTTACTGCAACAATTCTATTGAGCATTGTGTACGTGTCATTACAATATTCAATAGTTCTTTGTTCGAAGATTTCTTAAGCGCCGCAAAGAGCACAAAGAAGACGCAAAGAGCGCAGGGAAAATCTTCGCGTCCTTTGCGAATTCCTCCGCGTTCTCTGCGTGCCTAAAAAACCAGCGATAAAAGAACTGTTGATCTTAGTAGTGAGCGCCGCAAATGTTGAATAGAAATCCAAACTGCACAAGAGTGCGACGCAACAGAAGTTAAATGACAGTAATGCAGATTGACTCATAAAACTGTTCATTACTTTTTACTTCATTCTAATGTCCTTATCTTAAAATCAATTCTCAATTAGGATTGGCGATTCACGAATAAAAAGTAGTTTTGACGAAACCAAAATCAATCGGCATGGACACTACCAGTTTATACTCTGTGATGCTGCATGCACACAGTGTTGGTCGTTGGATCGTTTTATTGCTCTTGTTATTTGCCATCATCAACAGTTTGCTTGCAGGCAACCGGCCTTATATACGATCCGACAACAGGTTGGGCTTATTGCTCACCATCTTTGCCGATCTGATGCTACTGATCGGTATCTATCTCTATTTCGCAGGACCATTGGGTTATAATCTTATAAAAGCAAATGGAATGAGTGCTGTAATGAAAGATCCTTACAGCCGCTTTTTTGCTGTAGAGCATTTGGTTGGAATGCTTATAGCCATCATTCTGATTCACATTGGTAAAGCACAGGGACGAAGACCCATTGGCGATAAAGCAAAACACAGAAGAACCATGATCTTTTATTTGGTTGCACTATTAATTATTCTCGCTTCTATTCCATGGCCTTTCCGCGAAGCATTTGCCAATAGAAGTTGGTATTAGAAAGGTATAGGGATTAAGGTATAGGGCGAAGGTTGACGTTTCCGCCCTCTACCTTTCACCCTTTACCCTACACTGCGCCTCGTCTTCCCAATTCAATCACTTCACAATCTTTAATAGCGGGACCATCAATTGCAAAGCGAACGATGGTCCTTATTTTATGCCATCCCTGATTGCCTGCCGCACCCGGATTGATATGAAGACAATTGATCTTGTCATCATAAATTATTTTAAGGATATGCGAGTGGCCGCTGATGAATAGTCTTGCTTCGTTTGCAATAAGGTCCTGTTTAACACCGGGAGCATATCTGTTGGGATAACCGCCAATGTGCTTCATGTAAACTTTAACCTCTTCACAATCCCAGATCAATTTTTCAGGATAGATGCTGCTGATATCATATCCATCAATATTTCCGTACACGCCTTTCAGCGGTTTAAATGCTTTTAATTGATCCGCAATCAATGCCGATCCAAAATCGCCGGCATGCCATATCTCATCACAGTTTTCAAAGTATTTGAAAACAGCTTCATCCAAATAACTATGGGTGTCGGATAATAATCCAATTCTTGTCATTGCTCAAAATTGAGGAGGTGTTGTAAAAAAATAATACTCTACTAATTTGGTGGGGTAATCAATTGTTTTTTATATTTGGGCAAGATTACTGGTTTCTTCAAAAAGTTTACAATGAAAAAAGCAACAGCCTTCCAGAGAAATACCGAGTCAATGATCATTGTTTCTTTGAAGTCATCTTGTTGTTGTTGCATTTCTTCTTTGTGTTGTAGTAAATAACACTTCCCGCTTGCTGCTATAGAATAGATTTCCCGTCCGCAAATTTTACTTAACGCATCAACGATGCTTCGGCATTATTGATAGCAATTATAAACACCCTGTTATGCAAATAAAAAAAGGCAAAGTCATTCTTGCCGGCGCTGGCCCCGGCGATTCTGAATTAATTACGGTAAAAGCGGTTCGCTGGCTTCAAAAAGCCGATGTCATTTTAGTAGATCGTTTGGTGAGTTCTCAAATTATCGAGGACTATGCTTCGCATTATGCCGAAGTGATTCCTGTGGGAAAACAATGCGGCCGCGGAGCCTCTACGCCTCAATCCTATATTAATGAGTTAATGATAAAGTATGCAGAAAAAGGCAAACTTGTGGTTCGTTTAAAAGGCGGTGATGTTTCTATTTTCTCCAACATACTGGATGAATTACAGGTGCTGGCAGAAAATAAAATTGAGTACGAGATCATTCCCGGCATTACGGCCGCAACTGGTATTGCCGCCTTTGCCGCCATTCCGTTGACTGCAAGAAATTACTCAAAAGGAGTTCGTTTCCTTACCTATTATAAAACCGATCTTCTTTCGGATGATTATTGGAAAGAACTGGCGGATACTGATGATACCCTGGTGTTTTATATGTCCTCAGAAACTGCATCGGAGATTGTAGAGAAGCTGATTGCAAACAATATCTGTGAAGACAAACTGCTTGCAGTGATTGAACAGGGAACTACTCCTAACCAGCAGGTAACTGTTACCAGTCTGTATGAATATGCTACATCAACCGTCAATAGAAAACTGGCTTCCCCTTCCTTGCTTATCATTGGAAGAGTAGTAAAACTGCACGAAGAATTCAAATGGTTGAAGAATGGATTGAACACCGAAGAATATTTTGAACCGGTAGTGCCGCAGCCGCTGGAATATTATTCAGGAAAACAAAAATTGCTCATCGCTTAAAAATGTACTCATGTTAAACGCATCAAAAATGAAATTGGTGGAGGAACTGGTAGCGGGTTCGCAGGCAGAAGAATTGATCTGGCTGAATGGTTACATTGCCGGTTTGCTTTCCAATAAAAAACTTCCTGAACAACCTGCCGGAGTAAAACCATTGATCAATAAGATCACCATTGCTTATGGAACAGAAACGGGCAATTCAAAAACACTGGCTTCTTCCTTTGCAGCCAAGGCAAAAAAATGGGGCATCAATGCAAAACTCGTTGACCTTGATCAGTATCGTTTGAATGATCTTCAGAAAGAAGACTATTTTATTACGATTGTTAGTACGCACGGCGATGGCGAACCTCCTGCAGCGGCAAAGAAGTTTTTCAATCATATTCATGCCAATGGATTTAAGCTGGAGAAATTGAATTACGGCGTTCTAGCCCTGGGTGATAGTTCCTATCCATTGTTTTGCAAAGCAGGGGAACAAATAGATGTTCAGTTG
>JAICTW010000590.1 GCA_025936195.1 Flavisolibacter sp. | reverse complement strand
TGGGCAGAGGAGTGCCAGGGCAAAATGATGTAAATCGCGTACCTATGACCGTACCCAAAGTAACGAATGCGGTGGCTATAAAAGCAGGTGACGGCAGTGGCTTTGCTCTTTTGAAAGACGGAACTATTATGGGCTGGGGCTCTGGTATGGTAAAAACAGGTGTTTATCATCAAACATGGACGCCGGTAGTAGTAGGGCACAGAAAATAAAGACTTGATGGGAGCAGAAAACTAAACCATCTGGACTAAGAACTTAAACAAGCAGCAAGCGGCTAAAACACAAATCCCTTCTAAAAAGAAGGGATTAATTATGTAAGGCGATTGATGTTTACTTAATTTTTCACTGGAACGGACGCCTTTTGGTTTTAATTAGGATTGGACAGGTTTTTCTTTTGGATCGGATTTCAATTGGTTTTGATCAGGATTGGATTAACTACGGCAAACATACACACAAGCACGGCGCCATCCAATGAGACTTGTGCTCTATTTTTTGGGTATGATTTCACTTAAACTATCGTAGATTAACGTGAAGGCAAAAGGCTAAGTTTCGCAAGTAAGACATAAAATAAAAAAGGGCCGAATAGAAATTCAGCCCCGTGTAAAATCCAATATCCTATGAAAAACCGAGGCGAAGCTAATAGACTGCCCTCAAATCTGCAATAGGGAAACCACGCTTGTTGCTTTTAGTTGTAAACATTATCTCTGGTTTGGGTTTTGATTTAAATTAAGAATGAGCAGGCTGGCCTTTTTAAATGCACCCAATAATTGGCAAGAGCTACTTACTCCAGGAAGGACACAATCCGTTTTTAACCAGCAAGCTTTCCCCACTGCCATCTATCTTCATAATCCAAAGGTCTACATCGGTATCATTATCGTTGGTCTTTCCCCTTTCATAAACAATCCACTGCCCGCTTGGCGAAATGCAAAACCTTCGTGCAAATTCACCCTGTAACCGGGTGATTTGCCTGGTTTGTTTGGTTCTCATATCATACAGGAAAATATTGGCTTCACCATTTAAAAAATCCACAGGTGAATATAAAAACCCGGAGCCATCTGGTAGCCATTTCAAATCATCTAATACCTGCGATTGTATATCGGAGAATTGAAGCAGTCTTGTTGAAGGATCATGCTCACCTCCTTCCTTTGTCATAAATATTCCTGAACCGTCTCCCCCATTTTCAGAATAAATAATCTGATTCGCCGTCGCTTGGGTAGAACCATAGGACCAGGTACAGCTTCCCATTGGGTTTTGACCTTTGAACACCGGGTTGAATTGCGGTTCACCTGCAGTTGGATGCGATGAAATGGTTTGAATCATACAAAGACCATTTCGGAAACTGATCACCGATCCATCCTGTTTCCACACCGGATTGTACGCTCCAAAATATTCAATACCGTTACCTTTAATAATAAAATCAGGTGCTTTGTTATTTTTTCCTGCATCTATATCTATACCGGGCATGTACCAGCGAAAGCTTCCATTCATAGCAACAACAGGCTGTATATCTTTTCCAAAATCAGCCACCGATTTAAACGTTATGGTTTTAGAGGAACCCGGAGGAATAGTAACCATTTGTGGATCTTCCGCACCTGCCATGGTGATAAAGAAAACACCTTCACTTGCTTTTGTACGTTCATAATAGGGCTGATCATTCCGAATGGTAACAGTAACCGCTCCTTTTTTATAGTTACCAAACTCTTTTTTGCCTGGCGAATTAGTCACTCTTCGCAATCCGGTACCATCAGGGCGAATGCAATAAATATCAGCATCATAAAGAGAGTACATAATTTCATGACCACTGGAGAAAGCCAGTTCTTTACCATCGGGTCGCCATGCCACGTCATGAATACCTGTGGCTGCGTTGATGTCCGGATCGGTCCAAAAAGAACGGTCATGTTTGCCGTTAGAATCAATAAGCCGGATCTCGGTGCTGTTTCGAATGTAGGCGATAGCTCCGGTGGGATGAACTGAACTATCAGCTTCTGCATCCATTGTAACGAAGGCATCGGGTAAAATTCTACCTTGATTTTTACAGAACACGAAGAAAAAACTAGTGATTACCAGAAGTAAAGTATAGATGCGGCACTTTTTCATAATTGGTTCTCTTTAGATTGGCAAAGTACCAGGTTTGGGAAGGCCGGGAAATATAACGAGTGTTATAGGCAGATTGCAGGGAAAGCAAAGCAATCCGCTACAGCGTGAAAAAATTACGAAAGGGTTCGATAAAACCAATAAAGATGTAAAATCTCACTTCTAAGCAGTAGGTCATTGGTTCGAATCCAATCCGAATCACTTGTTGAACTGGCTTGCATTTTCAGGCCAGTTTTGTTTTGTTCCTGCCAACTTTGTTCAGTGAGATTTGCTCAATGAATCCACTGTACCTTGGCCTGGTAAGTTCCATCCTGGAAATCAAAATTATTCTATCCCACTCCCCGTTATATCCCAAAACCTGTTGAAGAACGCTTTGATCTTCTCTATCACCGTTTCTCTCTTTTGTGTTCTCTCTCCTGTTGGTGTAAACCTTGAAACTGGGGGAAGTATTTTGGCTAAACCTGTACCTGTTGTTTGTACATAGCCGTCTCTGAAAGCATTGTTGATGAATTTATAAGTCTCTTCTTTGTCCAGCTTTTCTTCTTCAATGATGGCATCTAATTCTTCCATCTTCTTTTCATCAACAAAGCTTTGCCAATCATCGGTGACATTTGTTCCTGGTGTGAGTGATTGAATAAACTTCTGGATCAAATCTTTCTTATTTCTTAGTTCAACGCTGGAGTCAATTGCTTTATTGATGCTGATGATGA
>JAICTW010000275.1 GCA_025936195.1 Flavisolibacter sp. | reverse complement strand
TATGTGTTTGAAGGAATGGGTAAGAAAAAGGTAAGCGAAGTAGTTGCCGGAGATCTTTGTGCTGTTGTTGGTCTTGAAGATTTTAATATTGGTGATACGATTGCCGATTTTGAAAATCCGGAAGCATTACCAACCATCAGCGTGGATGAACCAACAATGAATATGTTGTTTGGCATTAACAATTCGCCCTTCTTTGGCAGAGACGGAAAATTTGTTACGTCAAGACACCTGCGTGACCGTTTAATGAAGGAGACAGAAAAGAACTTAGCATTAAAGGTTGAAGATACGGACAGTGCAGATAGCTTTATGGTTTACGGCCGCGGCATTTTACACCTTGGTATTTTGATTGAAACGATGCGACGTGAAGGTTATGAATTAACCATTGGACAACCACAGGTAATTGTAAAAACAATTAACGGCGCTAAATCAGAACCATACGAAACATTGGTTGTGGATGTGCCGCAGGAATATGCTTCTAAAGTAATTGACATGGTTACAAGGCGCAAAGGCGAAATGCATATAATGGAAACCAAAGGCGACATGCAGCATTTGGAATTTGATATGCCATCAAGAGGGTTATTGGGCTTGCGTACACAAATGCTTACCAATACTGCAGGTGAAGCCGTAATGAACCATCGTTTTAATGATTATAAACCATGGAAAGGTGTAATTCCCGGCCGGAATAATGGAGTATTGATAGCAAAAGATAATGGAAGCACTACAGGATATTCCCTGGATAAATTGCAAGACCGGGGTTATTTCTTTGTTGACCCGGGAGAAGAAGTGTACCGGGGGCAAATCATTGGTGAGAACAATAAGCCGGGTGATATTGTAGTCAATTCAAACGAAGGAAAAAAACTAACCAACCACCGTGCCAGCGGAAGCGATGCAGCTACGAATATTCAGCCAAAAAGGGAGATGACCCTGGAAGAGTGCATGGAATATATTCAGCAGGACGAGTGCATTGAAGTAACTCCTAATCACATTCGCATGCGTAAAGTTATTTTGGATGAAGACGAGAGAAAGAAAGTCCAAAAAAGAATGAGCAGCGAAGCTGTTTAATTGAAATAGCTGATTCGATATAAAATTTCAAAAAGATTTCCATGCAGTAAGTGGAAATCTTTTTATTTTAAAACAGTTCCATACCGCAAAAAATACGTGAACCTTCTGTTGCCTCTGGTTTATTCTTGTTCTTCAAATAAAATCTTCCCTAAAAAATAAATTAATTTCAAGCCCTCATGAATGAGCAGCCGCAGATAAGAACGGTGAATGTAACAAGGTATGTTACGCCTTTGCGCGAAGGGGGATCGTTACCGGCTATTGTGGAAGCCGATGATGGTTTTTTGTATGTACTTAAATTTCGTGGTGCAGGACAGGGAATAAAAGCTTTGATTGCTGAATTGATCGGTGGTGAAATAGCAAGAGCTTTAGGCCTTTGCATTCCTGAAATTGTTTTTGCAAATGTTGATCCTGCATTTGGAAGAACAGAACCAGATGAAGAAATCCAGGACTTGCTTAAGTTCAGTGAAGGCCTGAACCTGGCTCTTCATTATTTGTCCGGCGCCATTAATTTCGATCCGGTTGTCAATAAAGTTGATCCTTTATTGGCATCGCAAATTGTTTGGCTTGATGCATTATTGATGAATGTTGACCGCACGGTTCGAAATACTAATTTATTGATGTGGCATAAGGAACTTTGGCTGATTGATCATGGAGCATCGCTCTATTTTCATCATACCTGGAACAATTGGGAAGAACAAAGTGTAAAACCTTTTGTGCAGATAAAGGATCATGTATTATTGCCCCGGGCAAGCGAGCTGGAAAAAGTAGAGGAAGCTTTTCGTTCACTTCTTACCAAAGAAAAAATTATTTCCATTGTACGTTTGGTTCCCGATGAATGGTTGATGAATGAATCTGAACCCCATGCAGAAGAGAACAGAAAAGTGTACGAGCAGTTTTTATTGAACAGAATTTCCCATTCTCACATCTTTGTAAACGAAGCACAACATGCAAGGCAAGCACTTATTTGAATATGCAATCATACGCATTGTGCCCAGGGTGGAACGGGAAGAATTCCTGAACGTGGGTATTATTCTTTATTGCAAAGACCTGAAATTTTTAGATACAATATATTCCGTCAACAAGGAACGTTTGAATGCCTTGTGTGCAGAAGTGGATTGCCATGAAGTGGAAGAACATCTTCAGTCCTTTTTAAAAATTGCAAAAGGTGAAAAAGACGGAGGACCTATTGCTGCATTGGATCTTCCTTCCCGTTTCAGATGGCTTACAGCTACACGAAGCACCATCATACAAACTTCTAAAGTGCATCCGGGTTTTTGTGAAGATCCAAATGAAACCCTGCAAGAGTTATATACGAAGCTTGTTCTTTGATTCTATAATACAAGAATTATTTTTCCCTGATTTTCTTTCACCGTATAAGTTTTAATAGGCTCTTTGGCCG
The DNA here is from genome assembly GCA_025936195.1 of Flavisolibacter sp. The sequence goes on along the minus strand of JAICTW010000275.1, from coordinate 2,406 downwards.
GGCCTGATTTCACTTCACCTGTTTCTGTATGAAACTGCGATCCATGCCAGGGACATTGTACAATGCCGCACATGGTGCTTCCTCCTGCCAAGGACCCGCCTTTGTGTGTGCATCTGTCTTCAAAGGCCACGTATTTGTCTTCTGTTCTTGCCAAAACAATTCGTTTATCTTTTAAGCGCAAAAGTTTCATGCTGTTTACTTTCAACTCGTCTGCATTGGCCACTTCAATTTCTCCTGAATCCGTACTAAAAGAAGCTTCCTTCCATTTGCCGGCATTGGCATAACGCATATCCACACCAATTTGGTTTCGGTAAACCAAGGTGCCGCCCATCCATCCGGCAATGCTCATCAATGTCATTCCAATTAATTCCAGCACAAGAACAAGAACATTATTGGGATCATCACCGCGGCGAAGAAAAAAAGCTGCGGTAAAAAACGAAAGCATGATCACATTGGTAATGCCATGCTTTGCCGCTCTTGTCTTCCCAGAACTCTTTGGCGGAACAGTGTACAAAAAATCAATGAAACCCGGAACGGCTGTTATCAGCGCCAGGAAAATTCCGGCCAGGTTCAGGTAATAAGCAGTGGTTAAAAGGCCGGGATTGTTCATTGCCCATCCCAGTATGTGAAAGATCAGTGTGCCTGTAAAAAAAGCAAGAGGAAAAGGGATCAGCATGGGATGTAAAGGATGCGAGTTGATGTTTGCTTTGCTTCTCATTTTTTTAACAATAACAATCAAAAAGCTTACCTGCTTAGGAATAAAGTAGACAAAGAAAATCTGCTGTTGAGTAAAAACGGTGACATATAAGTCAAAACGACTTCTTTCGTATCCATTCCTAACCTTCATTTTCCATCCGTGTAGATTTCATTTTTAATTGTAATTGAATAAAGAGTACTTGCATGGTAAACCGTCCTTATTAATTGCTAATGAGTGTGCCAACTGCAGTAAAAAATGGTGAGCTGAAACTGGAAACGGAAGGTATCCGCAAACTGGCTTCCCTGTATCATGCTATTGATCATCCCACAAGGTTGGCGATGTTGCAATTGATCCATGCTCATGAAGCCATAAGTGTAATGGAAATTTCCGATAAGATGAAACTTGACAAGGAAGCGGTTTCCCAACAGTTGGGCATTTTAAGAAGAGCCGAACTGGTTTATTCCTGCGCTCATTCAAGGTTCAGGTATTATTCTCTAAATTATAAAGTTCTGGTGCGGTTAAAATACTGCTTCGAATCGTAAAAAAGTTTTCTCATGTGCATGTTTAATGCGCAACAGGGGTTTGTTTCTACTTACCCCTTCTTTTTTTAATCGGTATTACTTCGCTCTTTCATACTGCGGCGGCCAGAATAGATCAACATCCAATTCTTTTGCAGCGTGCAAAGAAAAATACGGTTCTCTTAAAAGCTGCCTCGCCATAATGATCAAATCGGCCTGCCCGTTTTTAAGAATGTTTTCTGCTTCTCCGGCGGTGGTGATCAATCCAACAGCTCCGGTCATGATGCCTGCTTCCTTTTTTATGCGTTCTGCGAATGGCGTTTGGTACAAAGGACCGACCGGAATTTTTTGTCGGGGTGAATTTCCTCCGCTGGAGCAATCAATCAGATCAACAGCCTTTGTTTTTAAAATCTTTGCCAGCTTCACCGATTCTTCAACACTCCAGCCGCCTTCCACCCAATCTGTTGCCGAAATGCGAACGAACAAAGGATACTCTTCACTCCATACCTTTCTTACCTCCTCTGTAACTTCCAAAAGAAAGCGGATGCGGTTTTCAAAACTTCCTCCGTATTCATCTTTGCGATGATTGCTTAATGGAGATAAAAATTCGTGAAGCAAATAACCATGTGCTCCATGCAATTCAATCACCTGAAAACCGGCTTCTGCGGCACGGATAGCTGCCTGCCTGAAATCTTCAATAATTTTTTTGATTTCCTCTTTGCTTAATTCGTGAGGCAGGGGCTCGCCCTGCTTGTAAGGGACGGCACTCGGTGCCTGTGTTGTCCAGGCATATTCATCATCGTGTAAAGGCGCTCCTCCGTCCCAGGGACGGTGATGGCTGGCTTTTCTTCCGGCATGTGCCAGTTGAATTCCTGCAACAGCATTTTGCGACCGGATGAATGAGGTTATCCGTTTTAAAAATTCGATGTGTTCGTCTTTGTAAATGCCAAGATCGTGAGGAGTAATTCTTCCTTCAGGTGAAACGGCTGTGGCTTCTGTGAAAACCAGCGCCGCACCGCCAACAGCACGGGTACCCAAATGAACCAAATGCCAGTCATTGGCAAAGCCATCAACGCTGCTGTACTGGCACATGGGAGAAACAACGATCCTATTCTTTAATTCAATTGACCGGATTTGTAAAGGTTGAAATAAATCTGCCATAGTATTTAAAGTACAAACTTCCCACCATTT
>JAICTW010000810.1 GCA_025936195.1 Flavisolibacter sp. | reverse complement strand
TTAGGTACAGCAACCGTAGGTTTGGCGGCCTATGGTTTTTCGTTTTCCGGTGGGCTGGCACTTGTAACAAATCTGGGGGGAATTCAAAAAGCAAGGGCAGTGGCTGGTTATATGTTTGTTGGTTATATTGGATTTGGAATACCGGCAGTGTTCCTCGGCTATTTTGCAGATCACTTTGGAATTGTCAACGCTTTGTTATTGTTTGAAGTAGTAATTATCATTTTAAGTATCTGGCTTGCAGTTCTTTTAGCCAGGTGGCAACAGTCAGCCAAAATTGATTTCGCCATACGCCAATAAAGGGCTACCTTCATTCGAATCAGATAAAATTACTTCATCATTCAGGCAGGATCGGTATTAATTATTACTCTTCGATTTAGTAACAGTTTTTCTTCCCTTCTCTCCTTGCTGCTGTTTTTTTATCATACAATTTAAACTAATAATTCTATTTATGAATCTGTATGTCTCCAATCTTGGGTTCCAGGTGAGTGATAATGATCTTCGTAAATTATTCGAAGGTTATGGACAGGTTTCTTCAGCAAAAGTGATAACTGATCGGGAAACAGGCAGAAGCCGTGGGTTCGGTTTTGTAGAAATGGATTCTGAAAAGGATGCCAACGCTGCTATAAGCAAGCTCAATGGCAAGGAAATGGATGGAAGAACAATTTCTGTATCCGTTGCGAGAGAAAAAGAAAATCGTAACGATAGAAAAAAATGGTAAGGGGCTGATTTATCATGAAAAATGAGGACATAGTAAAAGTGATCCAAAAACGGGTCACAAACGAATCTTTGGTACAGATCAGTTTTAAGACCAGGACTGCAATCAAAGGAATTTTTATCGAATCTGCCGATTATCATCAATTGAGCAGGAAAAACCTGTGGCGGATCGTTACCGAAAGGCATTTAGAATCTTTTGCAAAGACACACGACGAGAATCTGGCTAAAATATTTAATGGCAACGAGTTTACCAGGCTGGAGCTTCTGTCCTGAAAGTTCATCGCATCTTCTCTCAACCTTCTCTAACTTTTCCGATTAAATTCGTATTTTAATACCCATTCTGGTAACCCGGAATGGTTGAACCACCGTAAATACATACTAAAATCCACTCAATATGGCTTTTATTGACGAAATCCTTCAAAAACCTTCCTATGGCTGGGCAGATGAAAAGGGCGAACTGATTATTCCTACAACCCGCCAATTATGGAAAGAAGCCTTTTCCCGGATCAATATATTTAAGACCAGAAAGAACTGGATATCCCTCATCAGTTGGGTCATGGCAGCCTGCATGGTGCCTTTTTTTATAGTGTTTATTACTCAATACTTTTCCTGGCAGTTGCTGATTGCGACTATTTTCTACAGCCTTGTCATTATGGGCACTCATGGTACTATCTGGTTGCACCGGTATTGTACACATAAGTCTTATGTGTTTAGCCATCCTGTATGGAGATTTATCACTCAGAATCTTGTTATCAAAACATTTCCTGAAGAAATATATGTTGTATCCCATCATGTGCATCATGCGAAATCAGATCTGCCAGGTGATCCTTACAATTCACGCGCAGGATTGATGTATTGCATGCTATCGGATGTGAATCACCAGAGCATTAATAAG
>JAICTW010000699.1 GCA_025936195.1 Flavisolibacter sp. | reverse complement strand
CAGTAGTATTGAAAGTTTGGGTACCACCAATGTCATTTGCACCGATAAAACGGGCACGCTCACCAAAAATGAGATGAGCGTCAAAACGGTGATAGTTGATAGGAAAAATGAAAATGAGCTTATCAAAACGGTCTATCTGATAAGTTGGTGGATATTCCGAGATCAATGTTCCATCTCTGTCAATAAACAAAACTTTTTTCTTCATGCTTTTTCTTCCCAGATTTTTGCAAGGTGTACAATGGTTTCAACGGCTTTGTTCATGTCCTGAACACTGATGAATTCCAGCTTGGAATGAATAGCTTGTTCCGCAGCAAATAAATTAGGACAAGGTAATCCCATAAACGACAAACGGCTTCCGTCCGTTCCTCCGCGAATGCTTTCCATCTTTACTTGCAGTCCGCTTCGATTGATGGCTTCTTTTGCATAATCAATCACCTGCGGATGCTGGTCCAGAATTTCTTTCATATTCCGGTATTGTTCCTGCACATTGAATTCAAAATTAGCTGTGGGATAATTTTCCATAACCATTTCTACAAGACTCAGTAAAAAATCTTCTTTCTTTTTCAAACCATCGGTCACAAAATCACGAATGATGAAATCAATCGTCGCTTTTTCGGCAATGCCATCAACACGCGTAGGATGAATGAATCCCTGTTTGCCTTCTGTGGTTTCCGGAGAAAGTTCTGCTCTCGGCAAAGAGGCTAAAACATCTGCAGCAATTTTCAGTGCATTGACCATTTTCCCTTTTGCATAACCCGGATGTGTGATCACACCATTGATCACCAACTGCACGGCATCGGCACTGAACGTTTCATCTTCCAGTGATCCCGCTTCTCCTCCGTCCAATGTATAACCGTAATCGGCGCCTAATTTTTTCAGGTCCACTTTGGCAGTTCCTTTTCCCACTTCTTCATCCGGAGTAAACAAAATTTTTATGGCTCCGTGTTTCACTTCCGGATGCGTTATAAAATAATTGGCTGCATCCATAATTTCGGCAACACCGGCTTTATCATCCGAGCCAAGAAGAGTGGTCCCGCTTGCAGTAATAATATCATGCCCTATTAATTTTTCCAAATAAGGAAAATCTGATTTGCGCAGTATCTGGTTTTTATCATCAGGTAAAACAATATCTTTTCCCTGGTAGTTTTTGTGAAGAATGGGCTTCACTCCTGTTCCGCTTGCATCAGGCGCCGTATCCACATGCGCACAAAAACAAACGACCGGAACTTTTTTATTCGTGTTCGATGGAATGGTTGCATACACATAACCGTATTGGTCCATTTCTGCATCTGCAATGCCCATCTGTTTTAATTCTTCAACCAAAATTTTAGAAAGATTTTTTTGCTTCTCCGAAGTTGGATGTGTATTGGAAAGCGGATCGCTTTGTGTGTCTATCTGCACATACCGCATGAACCTTTCGGATGCTGTGAATTGATAATTATCGAACATGAACAAAAATTTGAGTCTCGAAATTAATGATTGAAAAAAGAATGATTAGAGAAAATTGCGGCTAATCCAATCCCGCCGTTGGTGAAACTACCAATCCACAAAGCAGCTTGTTTGACGATCCATTTTTTCTGGAACAATTATCACAATTGAAGAAACTAAAAAGCACTCAAACCGTTTTGAGTGCTTTTGTTTATTGAAAGATTATTCAACCGTGGGTTTGTGCTGATGGCTCTTCCATCGCTCAAAGGATGGGCAGAATGATCAGGGCATAATGATTCTTGAAGTAGGAACAATTTCTACCAATTCAATATTAAAAATAAGATCTTGTCCGGCCAAAGGATGATTGGCATCCAATAAAACCGAATCATCTTTTATTTCTTTTATCGTTACGGGAAAAGATTGCCCTGAACCATTATTCATCATCAATTGCTGGCCCACTTCAGGATTCATATCGCCGGGAAATTGTGCCTTTGGAAATTCAATGATAAGGTCTTCGCTTGTTTCTCCATAAGCATCTGCAACCGGAATTTCCACTGTTCTTTTCTCTCCCGGCTGCATGCCTTTCACACCTTCGTCAAAACCTTTGATCACCTGGCCGCTGCCTACAGTGAATTCCAATGGTTCACGTCCTTTGGAGCTATCAAAAGTTTCTCCCGTTCTTAGTGTTCCTTCATAATGAACTCTTACTTTGTCGCCGTTTTGTGCTTGTTGCATGATTT
>JAICTW010000115.1 GCA_025936195.1 Flavisolibacter sp. | reverse complement strand
CTGATGAAGCGGGATTTTTATTTTTTTTGATCTTATAAAAACACCTTCTTACTCACCCATTGCACCAATACACTCACATAATAGTTTCTTTCTGGTGCAGCATTGTAATATCTTCCGCCAAAGGCATTCAGATCATTACCCAAGCTGTATTTTTCATTGAGCAAATTGTCAACGCCTGCATTCAATCGCAACCTCCATTTGTTGCTAATCCATTTTTGGTATCCGATCTTAACGCCTAAAATATTGTAAGCATCAGCAAAAGCAGTGTTGGCATCATTTAGCGGAATTTTTCCACTGTAGTATTCAGTAATGGCTGCATATAAACCCTTTGTTGTAGTTATATCAATTCCTGTTGAAACAGTATGCTTTGCATCTCCCGGCATTTGTTTACCTGAGAAATCACTGGTCAATTGTTTGAATTCTTTGTAATGGAAATCATGCCAGGTATGGCTGATCCAAAATAAACTTTGTTCTAATCCTTTTCCCTGCAGCAAAGGATAACTTACATAGGTTTCAATTCCATGCTGGTTGGTTTTCCCGCTATTGAGGTAATAATCGCCGCCACCTGCATCACGCCTTTGCACGATAGCATGATTCAATTCAAACAAAAACGCATCAACATCTATATAAAGTTTATTGGCAAATTTTGCCTTTACACCGATGTCATAATTCACACCTTCTTCCGGATTTAAACCAAGGTTGATGGCACTGCCTGTAGGTACCAATTCATCTCTTGTTGGCGGAGAAAATCCTTTCGAAATACTTGAGTAGATGTTGATATCATTATACTGTGTTTTCAATTTCTTCATCACTGCAAAACGCGGAGCAATTTGATTGTTGAATTTTCTTTTTTGAAAACCAAGTGCTGCTGGCGTAAATCGTTCAAAGCGGATGTTTGACCAGTTCCAGCTTGCTCCTCCGGTGAATGTCCATCCTTTTACATCTAACGATGCCTGTGAAAAAATGAATTGCTGACGATTGTGAATTTCATCATAGGTCTGCAAAGAATCAGGACTTCCATTTACATTTTTATGAATGGCAACCGAACTGAATCCTTCCTGCCATTCGCCACCAATAATAAAATTGAAAAGAGATTGATGCAACGGTTGTGTATAAGTGAATAGTGTTCTGCCTCCTACATGCGGCTCGGAATTTTTTCCATAATTACGAATGGCCGGATTTTTTAATTCAGTAAACATGCCGTATAAAACACTTTTGTTTTCCCATTTGGGTGCAAAATGCTGTGTATAGGAAAGTCCGGTTACAAACAGGCGTTGTCGTACCGATGCTTTTGCTTCTTCTGCGCTGGGAAATCCTCCACCTGCGGACCTTGCTGCTCTGGGATTGGCATCATATTCTGCTTTGGTTAAAGCGCCGGGAGTTTCATAAAAAAGATCGCCATATAAATAAGAAACTTTCAAAAATTTATTTTCATTCATCTTAAACAAACCTGTCCAGCTATGCACATCTCTTCGCAAAGAAGACTGATCTCTGTAACCATCGCTTACCTGATGCTGAAACGTACCACGGCTTACCAATTTTTGCGACCCTGTTGAAAGCGATACATAAATATTCTGAAGACCATAACTACCGTTAGAATATTCTGAAGTAATTCCTGCCTGTTCATTCTGGTTCATGCTTTCAATTAATAAAGCGCCGCCGGTTCCAGCCCCATATAAACTGCTGGCGGGACCTTTTATGATTTCAATCGAATTAAAATTGTAATAGCCCAATTCATTCAAATACGTTTGTCCGCCAGGATCAGTGATAGGAATGTCATTGTAATACACTTTTACATTTCGCACACCAAAAGGCGAACGCAAAGAACTTCCGCGAATATTGAAACGATAGCTTCCCGGCGAACGTTCTTCCATTCGAACACCTGGAGTTGTGTTCACAGCCTCAACAATAGATGTGGGATTAAATAAATTCAGTGATTCCTTATTGATCACATTGATGGATGCGGGTACATGTAACCGGCTTCGGTTTTGTTCAAATGCTTTAATGATAACATCGGGCAATTGCGTGTGACGAATGGTATCGCTGTTTTGTTGTGCCTGCAAAAAATGAAAGGCAAGGAAACAGATCAGCAGCGATGAAGAATTTTTCAGGTTGAATTTTTGGTATGGCATAGAAACTGTAGTATAAAGATAGATTGGTAACTACGTAAATTCTAAAACAATGTCAAGAGGAAATCACAACAAAAGAGGAACTTCCGGCCAGGGCGCCAGCAATCAAAGCAGTCAGGCTTTTGGAGAAGCAGCCGATCGCGGCAAGTCCAATCATGGAGAGCAAACCGGCGGCAAGCGGTCAGTACCTGAAAAGAAAACGGCAAGTCAATCATCCCATCGCAACAGCAGTTTAGATGGAAGAAGAGATAACCGATAACCTAATCAAAAGCTATTTTGTACATCAGATAGGTTTTCATTTTGATGCGTGTTCCTCAAGATGCCGAATCCACATATTTATTCCAATGAAATAAAAATTTCTCCGGAATAACGTCATCAATGACTTTGCACAACAGAATCCGTAACGAAAATTTTTTTGATGATGCGGTTACATTTTATTCTTTGGCGCTGACCAATGTGGAAACGCATCATTATGAAAAACACGAAAGTCATTCTCTCCGCCTTTTTGTTTGGTATTTTTTTAGTTGGCCTTTACGCCTGCAAAAAAGAAAGATCATCAGCAACACAGCCTGCAGCAGCAAAAATTTATCTCACCGATCATCCGACTCCCATTTTTGACAGCGTCTTTATTGACATTCAAAAACTGGAAGTGAAAGTGGAAGACAGGGATTCAATTGATGGAGGCTGGGTTACGCTGGATATACATCCCGGTGTTTACAATATTCTTCGTTTTCGAAACGGGTTGGATACTTTATTTGCCAATGGTAGTTTGCCCAATAGCCAGATCAGGAAAATACGTTTGACCCTTGGCGGTGATAATAGCCTTATGAAAAACGGTCAATCTTTTCCTTTGAAAATTAGAGACAACGATATGCAGGTCGTTGCTAACCTTGACAACACCAATTTTGATGTATCAGGAAGCCAGGTATTTTTCTGGATTGATTTTGATGCGGGCAATTCCATCCAAATTGATAACAGCGGTTCAGGAAATAACAACGGCTTCCTTTTGAAACCGCACATCAAAATATTTACAAAATCACAGTCCGGAAGAATTGAAGGAAGGATTTCTCCTATGGCTGCCGATCCCATCGTAAAAGCAGTGATTGGTAGCGACACCGCAACAGCCATTCCTAACCATGAAGGTGAATTTAAAATTGTGGGATTGAATGCAGGAACTTACCAGGTGATCATTGATGCCCAAAACGGATATGTGGACACAACAATCAATAATGTTGTAGTGAGAAAAGGAGAGGACACGCATTTGCCAGGTGTAAGTTTGCATCAGTAAAACCCTATCCGGCTTCCCGGGTGGGAAGAGAGCCAAACGCAAGGCCAACTTATTTGACAATAATAAAAGCTCTCAAAGTTTTTAAACTTTGAGAGCTTTTCATTTTTATAATGAATGGTGAACTATGAGGGTCTGTGCTGTAGGGAAGTCCCTCCACCGGAGGGATTTAGGGCGGCTTTTACAATCCCAGCACTTCCTTCAATTTTCCATATCCATTTTTGCTCACTGGAATTTTTGCTCCTGAGCGTAGTATGGCAAGATGGTTTTCTTTTTCGTAAGGATCAATTCTTGTGATCTCCTGCACGTTTAAAATATAAGAGCGATGAATCCGCACAAACTGGTCCTGCGGAAGTGTGTTCTCAAAAAAGCTCATGGTCTTGCTTTTAAGAAATGAACCTTCTTTAGTGTGGATCTTTACATAATCATCCGCTGCTTCCAGAAATAAAATGTCGGGAATGGGAATGATCTTTATTTTTCCTGCTGTTTTTACAACGATCCTTTCCGATTGCGAGGGAAGATGTGTAGGTGATTGTAATAATTCTTCGGTATTCTTTTTTTGAACTGGCGCCTGGTTAAAAAATTTCTCCAATGCTTTTTCAAAACGTTCTTTGGTAAATGGCTTCAGCAAATAATCTACTGCATGCGTTTCAAAAGCTTTGATGGCGTATTCGTCAAAAGCCGTAGTGAAGATCACGGAAGGTTTTTCTTCCAACAGCTCCAGCATCTCAAAGCCATTGATCTTTGGCATTTGAATGTCGAGGAAAATTAAGTGAGGCTTGTGTTGCATGATGGCTTTCACACCTTCAAAGCCATCATTGCATTCCTGAACAATTTCAATTTGGTTTTGGTCCTGCAGATATTCTCTTACAATAGATCTTGCCAAAGGTTCATCATCTATAATTGTTGCTCGGATCATGTTGTTGCGGAATTTTAATGGTGGTGATAAACAGTTGTTTCTGTGTTTCTGTTTGCAAAAGATCGTTTCGTGCGAACAGCAAATACAATCTTCGTTGGACAGAGCTTAATCCAAAGCCTGTTCCTTTTTTGGGTGTGGAAGTTTCCGGATCAAACGGATTTTTTACCTGCAATAATAAACTGTCATCGTTTTTTTTTGCTTCAATGCTAATGGTAATGTCTCCGGTTGTATCATACAATCCAAACTTGATGGCATTTTCAACTACAGGCTGTAACAACATGGCAGGCAATTGTAAATTCATTCCATCCGTTTCATTTTTAATTTCAGTGGAAAGGCGATGGCCGAACCTTACTTTTTCAATTTCCAGGTACAATTGCAAATGCTGCAGCTCTTCTTCAAGGCTTATCCATTGGTTCTCCTCTTTCTTCAATGTTCCCCGCAAAAAATCGGAAAGCTGCTGAATCATATTTCTTGCTTTCTGAGGTTGCGAGCCAATGAGAGCATTGATCGAATTCAAACTGTTGAATAAAAAATGGGGTTGAAGCTGTTGGCGTAATTTGTACAACTCTGCTTCTTTCGAAAGTTTTTCCGCTTCGCTTTTGCGTTTTTCAATTTCACGCTGATCGTGTATAGTGTACCACAACACACTGATCAAAGTCATACAACCAATTATCAAGAAGCCAATGGCCAAACGAATTGGGATTGATTGTGAAAAGAAGCGTTCATATCCTGAAGCTTCTTGTATTATTGCAATCAATAAGGTTCTGCTCAAAAAAAGCCAAAGAACAGCAAGAACAGAACATAAAGCCAGAATATAACCATACTTATTTTTTTGAGGTATATAAAATTGTAATGTCACGGTAACCAATAACGATGCTCCTGCCAAAAGCAAATTGCTGATAACACTGTCCCAGACAGCTATGTTCCATGCAAACCCGTACCAGTTCAAAACAAATGCGTGCAAAACTCCCCAGCACAGCCAGCAAAGACCGAATGTGAAACGAAACTGTAGTGTTCTTAACGGAGAAATAGCCAAAGTTTTAAATTAAATTCAGTAATTGGTGTGTTTGTTTTCTTTGGATGGATTCTGCTCTCCGGTGCACGAAAGTAATATAGGCTTCTGCATCATCTACTTCATTAATGCGTGAATACATTTCGGCACCATCAATCAATTCACTCAGGCGATACAATTCCGATACATCTACAAACTGCCAGCGCACCAGTTGCTGTTTCAAATTGTAAAAGCTGTCTTCTCCGTTCCTGCCAATATCACTTGCTTTTTTAAAGGCTTCATCTTCGTCGCAAGCTGCAATTAGCCGTAACTGTTCATCAAATTGTGCTGCGTGGTTGCCATCTCCGCAAATAATGCGGAACACAATTTTGGCTAAATACCATTTCATAGTTGAAGTGTTTTAATTGGTGTTTTAGGAAACGGAATCGTGAATTCAAGAGTACTTTCGATTATTATGATCTGACGATAGCTTGATTGAAAAACTTTTCAGTAAACGATTTTGCCGGTGGCAATCCGTACACAACATTCAATCATATCTTCCACCTAATAATTGCTTCCTGTATAATGAATGCTCCCACTTTAAACTTTTAACTGCCAACTGTAAACCGGAAACGGTAAACTGCAAACTCTTCATTCTCCTAAAAGCTTCTTATTTCAATACCACCAAACATGCATGTTCCATCAAGTATCAAAGTTTTGTTGGTATCCGTCGCCACTCCTGAGATTTGCCTTTTGTCATCAACACCACCAAAAATGGCTGTGATATCGTTTTGAACGTCCCATGTGGGAGGAAGGATCAATTTGGTTCCGCCGAACACATTGGTAACATCAATCCGTATAGTTCCATTGAAGTCGGACTGGGAAAGGTCAATCTCCGATCCTCCCATGAAACTTGTAATATCGCCGCCTCTGAAATTTTTACTCAGCACATTTTTTTTTATACCTCCAAAAACTGCTGTAATGTCTATGAAATCTCTTTTATCGTAATCACCAGGCATAGTGCCGGCGTTTTGAGAGGAGCCTGCTGCATCCGGTTCCTGTTGCCATCTTGTTTGATAGTTACGACCTCTCCATCTGCGGCAATGGCGGTGCCTTGGCCTAAGGATAAAGCCTATGCCGATAGCAATAAGTACGATTGGCCATACATAGCGATCGAGGTGAAAGGTGGGGTCAATTTCGTTGGCCAGGAACAATCCGCCCATAAGTAAAAATATAAGCCAGAAACCACCCCGGAATCCATGTTTAAAACCTGAAAAAATTCCGATGGCAATAAAGATCATCGGCCAGGTAAAAAACCAGGCGGGAAACAATACGAGGTTGGCCGCTTTCAATAATAATAAAATACCTATACAGAATAGTAATACACCGGTGAGGGCACGTCCGCGACTTCTCATTCCGGGATCGCCGCCCCATCTTTCTTCCATTTTATTTTTAAATTCCTGATCGTTCATGATTTTTAATTTTAGGTCAAAATAACAATGCAAAAGATCGCAAGACAAGAGGAGACAGGTTATGAATCATTGAAACCTCGGTAAACAACAGGGTAGCGTCGGTGAATATTTTGTTACCGGTTTTAAGGAGTTAAATGATTATGCACTTAACGGCATTACTACTTACGTCTTTCCTTGTACTCTTCGGCGCTACCATGGCACAGAGGTTTTTACCGGCAGAAGAAAACGATTGATAATAAGTTCTAACAAAGGCACAATGATATTGCTATAGGGAAATGCGGCAAGCGAATCCTGAGGGATGTCATTACTATAGAAGAAATGATTAGCATCTGCTCAAACTGATTTGGAATGTCACTCCTTTGGGTTAGCATAATTCATGAATGCCTTTGCTATAATAATGTCATCCCTTCAGGATTTTAGTTGAAAGTTTCAAAGCTCTCTATACTTTTAAAAGTGACGTGCCTCCGGCATTATTTAAAAGATGTACACACACGCTAGCTCAACGTGGAGG
>JAICTW010000554.1 GCA_025936195.1 Flavisolibacter sp. | reverse complement strand
GTGTGTTGGTTGATTTTTATTTATTGTACCGTGAAAGAAATGGAATGAATGCCGAACGCTTTACGGCAGAACGTTTGAGCAATGGTGATGAAAACAAAATAATCATTACACTTAAAAACAAGTACGATTACAAAATCATCTGTACCGTCATTGATGAACTGCCATACCAGTTGCAGGAACGGAACTGGAAAAGAGAATTGCAATTGGATGCGAATACTGAAACTGTTTTGGAATATTTCATCAGGCCGCAGGAACGGGGCGAGTACAATTTTGGCAATATCAATGTATATGTTGATGGCCCTTTAAAGCTGGCAAGTCGCAGATATATTTTTCACCAGGAAAAGACGGTGAAAGTGTATCCTTCTTACATACAGATGCGGCGCTATCAACTACACGCTATGGCTTCGCATTTGCCGGAAACAGGAGTGAAGCGGATGCGCAAACTTGGCCACAGCATGGAGTTTGAGCAGATCAAAGAATATGTACGTGGCGATGATTACCGAACGCTGAACTGGAAGGCAACAGCACGCCACGGCCATTTTATGGCGAACACTTACACGGATGAACGCAGTCAACAGATCTATTGCATCATCAACAAAGGCCGTGTAATGAAAATGCCTTTCGAAGGAATGACCTTGTTGGATTATGCCATCAATGCGTCACTGGTTTTATCAAATGTGGCTTTGCAAAAACAGGACAAGGCCGGATTGATCACATTTTCACAGCAACTGGATTCATTTATACTTGCCGATAAAAAACCAACACAGATCAACAATGTCCTGGAAACACTTTACAAACAGCAAACGAATTTTTTGGAACCTGATTTTGAAAAACTGTTTTCTGTTGTACGCAACCGCATTACACAAAGAAGTTTGCTGGTGTTGTTCACCAATTTCGAATCCTTCGAAAGCATGGAAAGGGAATTGCCTTCGCTGAAAAAACTGGCGCATTATCATTTATTAATGGTAATCTTTTTTGAAAATACGGAGCTGAAGGAATTGATTGAAGCAAGCACCGGCCGCACAGAAGATATTTACATCAAAACCATTGCAGAAAAATATAGTTACGAAAAGCAACTCATTGCAAAAGAACTGCAGAAGCACGGAATTATTTCTGTACTTTCTTCTCCGCAAAAGCTTACCATAAACAGCCTCAATAAATATTTGGAGTTGAAGAACAAGCAATCCATTTAATTTTGCTATCCTAAGTTTGACAACATAGCAATGTATTCTTTGAAGTCAGACAATATTCATCATAACCATACAAACGAAAACAATGAAAACAGTTCTTCATAAAGCAAATACCCGCGGCCATGCCGAACACGGGTGGCTTGATAGCTGGCACACCTTCAGCTTTGCCGGATATTACGATCCTTCACGAATTCATTTTGGTGTATTGAGAGTGTTGAACGATGATACGGTGGCAGCAGGAATGGGTTTTGGAAAACATCCGCACGACAACATGGAAATTATTTCTATTCCGCTGGAAGGCGATCTGGAACACGGCGACAGCATGGGCAATGCTGCTGTCATCAAACAAGGCGATGTGCAGGCCATGAGTGCCGGCACCGGCGTTGTTCATTCAGAAAAAAATAAAAATGAAGACAAACAGGTAAAGTTTCTCCAGATATGGGTGTTCCCCAATCAAAAAAATGTGCAGCCGCGTTATGATCAGAAAACATACAGCGAAGCCGATAAACACAATAAGCTGCTGAATGTTGTTTCTCCCATAGGCACTAATGATGGCAGCAGCGTTCAAATTCATCAGGATGCATGGTTTTATTTGAGCAAACTGGATAAAGGGACAGAGTTGAATTACGAGCTGAAACAAAATGGCAATGGCGTGTATGCTTTTGTTTTGGATGGGGATGTTATTATTAATGAAAATGCATTAAGCCGTCGTGATGGACTGGGGATTAGCGAAACCGACAAATTAACAATTAAGGCAGATAGTAATGCTGAAATTTTATTGATGGAAGTACCGATGCAGTAAGATAAGATTTCTTTTCTTTCCTTTGTACTGATTGAAATCAGCCAACCGGTAAACGTTCATCATTCCACCCTGGATAACTATATAGTTGCTTTATAGAAAATTGATGTTATGACAGCTACTATATCCATTCGCAGTCTTCATCTCGAATACCAGTTATGGACAAGAGAATTAGTTTTTTATAAAGAGGAGATCAAAATATTTGAAGATCATTTGGCCGGTCTTCTTGCACGCAATAGCAAGAACGGAGTGCATGCAAAGGCAGAACATTTTCAAAACCAGTTCATCCTTCAAAGAGAAGTGATTGATTTTTTAAAACATGATCTCATTGTTTCAGAAAGACAACTGGCCGTTTTTACCCATGACCTGTCCGGCGAAGGCATTGATGGAATTAGAATGGACAATCATGGCAAACTTCGTGAACGAATGGCAACCTTCCGGAAGATTTACACTGAAATAAAAAGCGAATTCCGAAGGTTTGAGATGCAGTGGATGTAGTTTTTTAACGGAAGTAGTATACGCTTTGTTTTTTTGCTTTAAACAGTTCTTTAGAAGTTGCTTGAATGTGATGTGCTTCTTTAGTCAAAGTTCCTTTTCAAAAAACTACACCAATACTGCTTTGCGGATATTTACCAGTTTCAAAAGCAATTCTTCCAGCAACTCTAATCGCAACATATTGGCTCCATCGCTTTTGGCGCAGGCAGGATCGGGATGAGTTTCTATGAACAATCCATCGGCACCGGCTGCGATGGCGGCTTTGGCAATAGTTCCAATCAATTGCGGATTGCCGCCGGTTACTCCGGAGGTTTGATTGGGTTGTTGTAAACTATGTGTGCAATCCATCACCACCGGTACATGGCTTTGCTGCATCAGCGGAATATTTCTGTAGTCCACCACCAGGTCCTGATAACCAAAAGTGGTCCCTCTTTCTGTAAGCATTACTTTATCATTTCCGGTACCTTTGATTTTTTCTACAGCAAACTTCATAGCC
>JAICTW010000159.1 GCA_025936195.1 Flavisolibacter sp. | reverse complement strand
TCTTCATCGCTAACAATATGGTTGGTTGCCGCACTTACTAATTTCAACTGATCTCCTTTACGCAGACTGAACCAATTGCTATAATTAAAATTCTTCGGCAGCCTGGTTTGCAAGGCAGCAATGATTTCTTTCGCCATTTCAAAGCCTTCTTCAATGGGAATAGTTACTTCCCCTTTGCCGCCACTTGTTGTATATTTTTTTGTAGCATCCCGCAGTCTGTCACCAATACCCATATAGTCAACAATCAATCCACTTGGTTTGTCTTTAAATACGGTTGCCACACGATTAATTGCCTGGATCAAATTGTGACCGCTCATGATCTTGTCAACATACAAGGTGTGCAATGGAGGATTATCAAAGCCTGTAAGCCACATATCTCTTACAATAACGATTTTCAACGGATCATCAGGGTCTTTGAACCTGCCTTTTACCGCCTCCATTTTTTCTTTTGTCCTTATATGCGGACTCCAGGCTTTGGGATCTTTGGCAATATTGCTTGTCATGATCACGGCTACTTCAGGACATCCATCTAAGGCTGTTAGTGCATCATACATTTTCACACAGTTCCTGCGGCTCATGCAAACGATCATTGCTTTTCCGTCCAGGCTTTTTGAACGTTCTAAGTAATGCCGTAAAATGTCTTTTGATACTTCGGCAACTCTTTCATCTGCACCTGCTGCGTCTTCCGCAGCAGCCCACATAATCTTATTTCGTTGGTTGCTATCTATTCCCTGCACAATTTCTTCTGCTTCTTCTTCTATCTGCTCATTGGCTAAATGAAGTTTCGCCAATCTTGGTTCGTAAAATATGGGCACGACAGCTTTATCTTCTGTTGCCTGTTTTATATCATAGGTATGAATAACCTCTCCAAACACAGCTACTGTGTCAGCGTCTTTCGTATCTACAGGCGTGCCAGTGAAGCCGATAAACGAAGCATTAGGTAAGGCTGTTCTTAAATTGGCTGCAAAGCCTTGCAACAAACCATATTGCGTACGATGACATTCATCGGCTATCACAATAATGTTTTCTCTTGTGCTTAAAACGGGGTGAGAAGATTCTCTTGCTCCTTTTTGCACAAGCAGCGGCTCCAAATTCTCCCCTGTAAGGGGAGAGGGAGGAACATCTGAACTTTGGGAACTCTCCGTGAGAGGGGTGTCAAACAAATGCCGGTTCTTATTGTAAACTGCTCTTTCTAACTGGGATAACTTCTCGCCAACCTTATTCTCGCTTACATATTCCTCAATTTCTTTCACTACCGAATCCATGTGC
Source organism: Flavisolibacter sp. (assembly GCA_025936195.1). Next base: position 5,273 of record JAICTW010000159.1, on the reverse strand, counting down.
TCAAATACTTCGTAGGCAGTAAATCGCAAAACTGCAATACCACAATCTTCAAGCAGCCCTTGCCTGAATTGATCCCTTTGTATTACTTCTTCTTCCTGGTGAACATTACCATCAATTTCTATTGCCAGCATTAATTCGGAACAGAATAAGTCAACAACAAAATTGCCGATGGGTTTTTGGCGGTGGAAGTCAACGCCTAAAGCATCTCTCTTTAGCTGATTCCATAACAGCACTTCCGGAAGATTGTGGTCGTAGCGTAATTCGTTTGCTCTTTTTTTGAGTGCAGGATTGTATTTGAGGACGCCATATTTTGTGAAAGCGTCTGTGTTGATATTGGCTTTGCCGTCAGCAAGCAATTTTTTTACACCCCCCTTTACGGCTGCGGCATCACCGGAAGCTTCCGTTTGCCCCCCTGCCAGGGGGGAATCGTGTGACTCGTCTGGTGGCAGGTTTTTGAGGCGAAACTTTTCAATGGTGCTGAAAATCACACCACCACCTTCGCCGCTTAATAGCTTCCGTAAATCATCTGTAGTTTCCGCAAGCGCCACATCACCTACCAAATCTTTAGCTGCAATAAAATCTTCGTAGAGCTGTTTGTTTAAATCAAACCTGTCCACCTGCACTACAATAGTAGGATTATTCAATTGTGGCATTTGCCGGAGTATGCCGGTATAAATAGCCATGGTAATGCTCTTGCCGCTCCTGGTGGTGTGCCAAACCACACCAATGCGGCCATCACCAAAAGGCTTAATGGCTTTTTTTGTTTCTTCCAGTGCGTATTGAACGCCGAAAAACTGGTGATACTTTGCGCCTTTCTTAATTAAATTTCCTTTGTCCAGTTCGTGAAAAATATAGAAGCGGATGTATTGCAATAACCGTTCAGGAACCAGCAAGCCATTGATTAGTGTTTCCAATGCAAAATCGGCTTCCACCATAGTAACGCCATCTACACTTTTCCAGGCGGCAAACCATTCCATACCACTGCTAAACATTCCGTGCAGTGTAGTACTGCCATCAGATATTACAGTTAGCGCATTGTATTCAAAAACCTGTGGTATGTCTTCAATGTAATGTTGTATTTGATTGAATGCCGTGTCGACATTGGCATCAGGATCAAACCAGTTTTTGAATTCGAATAAAACAAGGGGCAGGCCATTAATAAATAAGATCAGGTCCGGGCGGCGTTTGTTTCTTCCATCAATGGTAAATTGATTGACAATAAGAAAATCATTGTTCAATGGTTCATCAAAATCCACTGCATAAAAATGCTCAAACTCTTTTTTTACACCCCCCTGCCCCCCTTCAAGGGGGGAATCCCATGTTTTGGAAATGCCTTTGCTCAATTTTTTGTGAAACTCGTGATTGCGTTGGTGAATATCGGTACCGCTGTTGAAAAGAAATTCCTGCTTTACCTCGGCCAGTATTTTAGCAGGTACATGCTTGTATTTATTTTGAAGAAAGGACTCAAAAATATTTTCCAGCACTACTTTGTTGAGCGGACGATGTACTTCCTCACCATGTTTATAATGGTAAGGTTTTATTTCCTGCAGCCATTCAATTGCTGCTTCTTCTATATCACTTTCAGCTAAGTACCTCGGCATGCAGTTGTTCGTATTGGTGAATGTTGGAAAGGTTGATTTCGCCGGACATCAGTTTGGGAAGAAGTGAATCTCTTAGTGTGGATAGTGTTTTGTTCTCTTTCAGATTGCTTTCGACTTTTAAAAAAAGATTGTTGGCAACTTCATCATATCGGTTTACTAATTCAGTAGGCGGAATAGCCAGTTCAAAATTTTGTATGATTACCTGACTAATGTTTTGCTGTGCCGAACCGCTTGCTCGATTGATTAATTCTTCTTTGTTCAGCTTTAGAAACTGAAACACAAATGAATACGGGAACATAGAGTTTGGCAAGATTGCACAAATGGCCTGATTGCAAGTGGCTTCAATACCCAGCGTTGCAATTTCACCTACAGTAGCTCCATACATTGCCACCAAAACAGTATGCCTAGGCAAAAGTTTTGCGGAGGAGTTTTTTAGAGCTGCTTCGGTGATTTTTTCTTCTGTTTCAATAATAAAATCTCCATTGAGTTCCTTTGATTTTACCCAAGCTATTGTGCCACCTTCATAATATTCCGGTTTGCTTCTACTTGGTGTACCTCCAGACGTTGTTTTGTATATTTCTTTAATTGTTCCTTTTTTCCAACCTTCCGGCAGATTATCAGGATCAATCTCCTCAACAAAATATTTTTTAAATAGAGTTGCCGCTATTTGTTCCAATGTTTGGTTCATGCGGCGGTTGAGTTCTATTTTGTCGTCGAGGGAGGAAAGGATGGACGAGAATTTTCTTTGAACTTTGATATGGGGTATTTCAAATTCTAGATTCTTAATTTGTTGCGGAGAAATATTTGCCTGATTAGCGCTACCGCCTGCATTTGTTGCCAACTCAAATTGTACCTCGGGTCTGGCAATCAAATAGTAAAGAAAATCGTTATCAAGTTTTGTTTCGTCTTTTGAATAAAGTTTACCAACTCTTTGATTAAGTAAAGCAGGGTGCTCAAACCCATATCTACCTACCTTGCCAACTGCGGAAGCAATTTGACTAATATGAGATCCTGTCATTGAAATAAGAATGTCTTCCTTCCTTATTACAAATTGTTGTAAACGATTGGTTATTTCTCCTGAATAATATTCAGCGTCAGCAAAAGATATTTTAGGCGGTTGAATATTTTTAATCTTAATTATAGGGATGCCTTTTTCTTTAAAATCAGTTGCTTTGAATGCATATCCGTTTTGAATATCTGCTAAGTCACCGAGTTTATATTTCTTTAGACCTGTCATTTTACTTTATTTAGATACTCAATTGACGTTACTTCATCCATTTTAACAGCCTTACATATTGAGTCTTTCTTACTAAGTAAAAAAAGGTAATCTTTTGTTTTGCCAATCATAACAATCTGTGAGCTGTCTTTGCTTGATATTGTACTGTTATCTTTAAAATTAATTTTAACTCTTGTACCTTTTTCATTAGTCGCGAACAGTAACCCTAAAGCAAAAGGGAATACGAAAAGTATACAAAAAGCAGAAATTAAAGAGCCAAGTAACTCTCCTGTTGTTACATCTTTCAATTTCTTTTCGAAAAATGGATATATTCCTAAAGCAATTATTGCGAGAAAAACTATGAGAAGTGCAAAAAATCCGAATAATGTCGCAAATACTTTAAATAACATTGGTAGATACAAGTAAATTAATATCAGAGCTACTGGAATTAATATTGCAATTATCTCACCTATTGTCAGCTTAACCTTAGTTTTAATTAGCATTATTGGCGAGGGCGAAGTATTTTTTGTTGTTAAATGTAATATCCAAGTGCATCCAACAATAAGAAAATAAAAAATCAACAAGACTTTGTTTAGGAACACAAGGGTAAGATCATCAATTCCTAAATAGCTTGTAATATCAATTTCGAAATGCCAATAATACCCAGTGGCGAAAACTAAGGAAGCTGCTAATGCTATTGGATATGATAAAGCCAAGACTTTTTTAAATGATTCCATCATACTATTGTGATTACTAAAAACCTATGCTTCTTAAACTTTCTTTGATTTCTACTTCTAATCTTTCACTCTCCTCAAACTGCTGCACCAAATCCTTTGCTAACTTCTTCATCTTTTCTTCAAAAGAAATTCCATCATCTTCTTCTGCTTCTGTGCCTACATAGCGTCCGGGAGAAAGTACATAATTATTTGCAGCCACTTCTTCCAATGAAGCTGCTTTACAAAAACCATCCACATCTATATATTTCCCACCCTTGTTTCTCCATTGGTGGTAAGCAGCGGTAATCTTCAATAAATCATCATCGCTAAACACACGCAGTCTTCGATTCACCATATTTCCCAGCTTGCGGGCATCAATAAACAGGATCTCTTTTTTGCGTTCACGGTGCTCACCATCTTTTCCATCGCGGTTCTTACTGAGTATAAATAAACACGCAGGGATGCCCGTAGTTAAAAACAATTTATCCGGCATCTGCACAATGCAGTCCACCATGCCATTTTGTATCATGTATTCCCTCACGTTCTTTTCGCCGGCACTGCCTGTGGTCATAGCGCCATTTGCCATTACCACACCGGCCGTTCCTTTCTCACTTAAATGGTACCACAGCGTTTGAAACCACATGTAGTTGGCATTGCCATTGGTGGCAAAGACTTCTTTGGCTCCAAACAATCTTGGATCATTGTCAGGCAATTGCTCCGGGTGCCAGTTGGAAATATTAAAAGGCGGGTTCATTAAAGCATAATCTGCTTTCAGTGTAGGAAACTTATCTGTCAATAAAGAATCACCCAGTTTCAAATCAAAGGAGAGATTGCGCAGCAGCAGGTTCATTTTACAAAGGCGCAAAGTGCCTTCGTAACGTTCCTGCCCGTAAATGGAAATATCAGCTTTGTCGCCGCCATGCGCCTGTACAAATTTTAGGCTTTGTACGAACATGCCGCCGCTGCCGCAGGCCAAGTCAACAATGCGTCCTTTCATTGGTTCCAACATTTCCACCAGCAAACGAACTACACTGCCGGCGTAAAGAATTGTCCAGCGCCGCTACCCTCAGCTTGTGCAAACTTGCCAATATAGTATTCGTACACACGTCCGTAAATATCACTTTGAGGATTGGCCGCTTCCGAAAACTTTTCGTTGGAGAAAAGATTGATCAGTCCTGCCACCTGTACAGGAGATAACTGGCTTTTTACAAATATGGGTTCGAGTACGCCTTTGTAATCAGCATTGCGTTTGGAAAGGATTTCATCAATCAGAACAAAGGCCTTGTCCACTTTTACTTTGATGTCGTCCTGTTCCGCATTGTTGCGCAGGTAGGTCCATGTGGCTTCCTCGGGAAGAAGATAGACGTTCTTAACCTGGTATTCCAGTTCATCATTCAGTAGTTCTAATTGTACTGCTGAATCATTGGTAAAGTATTCCGACTTCGGATTGGAAAATTCTTTTTTGATCTCTTCCTTTCTTATTTCATAACGTTCGGAGAGATGTTTTACAAAAAGAAGGGAGAGGACATAATCCTTGTATTGGTTTTCGGCAACTGCACCACGTAGTTCATTGGCGGCATCCCACAGTTCCTGCTCAAAATCAATATCAGCTTTTGGTCCGGTTTTCTTTGTTGACTTACTCATAAGCAATGATCGCTAAAAAATTTGATGGATAATTGATTTAGCGTCCGTTAGTTTTAGTGCCAACAAAATAAGGATAATAATCAAAAAAATGATAAT
>JAICTW010000421.1 GCA_025936195.1 Flavisolibacter sp. | reverse complement strand
TAAATACACCTGTTACAGATAATTTCTATGCTGTTTATGATAATCTTTCCATCGGCCAAACTACGGCTCCAGCTCCGCTGCCGGTTAATTTTATTGGCATTACAGCTAATCGCATTGATAACGGAATTGCTATTCGCTGGGATGTAGGAGATGAAATTAATGTACAGCGCTACGAAGTAGAAAGAAGTGAAAATGGAGTTAGCTTTAACAGCATTGGAACCGTGAGTGCCAATAAAAAGCAGGTTTACAACTTTACCGATTACAACAATAAAATGCAACAGGTTTTTTACAGAATTAAAAGTGTTGATCTGGATGGTACTGCTAAATACAGCGGGATTGTTAGATTTAAGAATAACAATAGTTATTCGGACAAGTTGTTGCTATACCCGGTTCCGGTGCACAACCAGCTTACGGTTCAACATAGTTTGTTAACGAAGGGGAAAGTGACGGTTACAACAGTAGATGGACGGATTTTGAAAGTGGTGACGCCAGGTCCCGGTGTTTCCAACACTATGATAGATGTAAGCAATTTAAGTTCCGGTATGTATATTTTAAAGCTGGAGAAGGATAATGGAAAGATTGAAACAGGAAGCTTTGTAAAAGAATAATTTTATAGAAATACCGGTCAAAAGAAACTGTCCGCTGGCAGGACGGTTTCTTTTTTCAGGAACTACTGTCTTTTGAATTTATTTTCATTATATTCGTTACGTATTGTGTTCTTTCAGTTTCTCAAATCTTTGAACGTTTCGTAAATGTTCATTGTTTATTGATGGCTGTAAACACGTTTTTAGTTTTTAAATTTTTCTCAAAATGAACATTTACGTCGGAAATCTCAGTTGGGGTCTTAAAGATCAGGACCTGGCCAACTTGTTTACACCATTTGGTGAAGTCGCCTCTGCTAAAATTGTTATGGACAAATTCACACAAAGAAGCAAAGGCTTCGGTTTTGTGGAAATGCCTAATGATGAACAGGCACAGGCAGCCATTGCACAACTCAACGGCAGCGAAGTGGAAGGAAGAAACCTCGTTGTTAATGAATCCCGTCCAAAAGAAGAAGGTGGAGGCGGAGGATTTAAGAAGAGGAGTTTTGGCGGCGGCGGTGGCGGCGGCTACAAAAAAGGCGGTGGCGGCGGTGGCTACCGTGGTGGCAACGGTGGTGGCGGTGGCTACAATCGCGGTGGCGGTGGTGGCGGATACAGAGATAATTATTAATTCCTAATACTTATACTGTACTTCATTCAAGTCCTGTTCTTTATGGAACAGGACTTTATTTTTTGGAAATATGATTTGCAACGCTACACCAAACAAAACATCATGCTCATTCCCATTGGCGATGATAACAGGGACAGGCGAACGACACCCATTGTCAATTATCTTTTTATTCTGATCAATGTTCTTGTTTTTATTTTATTACAGGATTGGGGAAGAGATCTTTCATTCACCTATGGCTATTCTACAGTTCCTGCAGAAATCTTATCGGGACATGACATTGTTTCTCATTCAAGAGTAGTTGTGGATGAACTCACCGGTCAGTATGTGCAAATACCCGGATTGGCGCCCACACATATAAATGTTTACCTCACACTTCTTACTTCTATGTTCATGCACGGAGGGTTAGCGCATATATTAGGCAATATGCTTTTTCTTTTCATTTTTGGTGATAACCTCGAAGACGCCATGGGACATTCCAAATATTTTTTCTTTTATCTTTTGTGTGGTGTTTTGTCCGAATTGGTGCACGTGTTTTCAAGTTATTTCTTTGGGCAAAATCTTTTTGTGCCCAGTCTTGGTGCTTCAGGTGCCATTTCGGGAGTGATGGGTGGTTACATTATTTTATTCCCTCGAAAGCGGGTGTATATATGGCTGTTCTTTTTCTTCACTATTGCTGTTCCTGCTTTTATCGCAGTAGGGCTTTGGTTTGTATTTCAGATTGTAAATAGCTTAGGGGCTTTGGGCGGAAAAGAAACCGCAGGAGGGATTGCTTATGCTGCACACATCGGCGGTTTTATTGTAGGCATGGTACTGGTTAAACTATTTGCCAGAAGAAAAAAGATTTTAATAAAGGAAAGAAAAACGTTTTGGTAAGATCTCAATTTCAAAAGCATCTGTATACAAATATTCTCCATCCAGATGTGCATGAAGTTTTACAGGGCATGTGATTGATATTTTATCTGTTTGTTCGTACCTGATGAAATCAAGATTCAAATGTTCGCCCTTTTCAATCACAGGTAAATAACGCATTCTTTTTACCGGAGAAATTTTTCCGATGATGTTAACGTCTAGTAGCCCGTCATTGATTGAAGCCTTTGGAGCTACATAAAATCCTCCGCCATATCTTTTCCCATTGGCAACAGAGATCATGAAGCAATCCTGCCGGATAATTTCGCCATTCATTTCCAATGTGCAGTACTTTTCGTGATAGCCGATAATTTGTTTAAAAATGGAAAGGAGATAGGAAGCCTTACCGGCCAACTTATTCTTCCCAAGCAAATCGTGCACAATAGCACCATCGAAACCAATGCCTACACCGTTTAAAAAAAGACGGCCATTACAAACGCCGGCATCAACAGGTATTGGATCGGATTGCAATACCTGCTCAACCTGTTGTTCAGCAGTTTTTTCATCGTGCAACATCCAGTGAAAATCATTACCGCTTCCTCCACCAAATACAGCAAGAGGTAATTGGATATAAGGATATTGATTGATAAACCAATTAACCGTTCCATCGCCACCAATGATCCACACTTCGGTGAAGTTTTCGAAAGTATCGGGCCAGGCAATAGAAAAAATTTTATGACTGATGTTCATGCCTGATAACAGAAGGCTGATGTTTTGCGTCAGCAGCGAAACTTTTGCATTGTGCAGGGCAGGATTACAGGCAAGGGCAATTCGTTTTTCAGGATTGGGCATACAGTTTTATCTTATCTCGGTTTAGAACTTTATCTATTTCTCTAAGTTCTTTATTAAAACTAAAACATCTGAAGAATATGTTGTAATTGTTCACTCATTTTTTATATACATGGCAAAATGATGTGCAGTGATCTTAAAGCCAAAATTCAGGTACAAACGATGTGCGTCGTGCCGTTGATGTCCCGAATCCAAATGAATGCTTTGCAGGTCTTCCTTTTCGGCTTCTTTTAATACATGGTCCAGTAATGCTTTTGCATGGCCTTTCCCTCTTGCTTCCGGTAAGGTACACAGGTCATCAATATAAATGCTGCGGCCCCGGTGCAGCATGGTGGTAATACGGTAGCCGCAGAAGGAAACGCCTTTGCCTTCTTCCTTGATGTATATGAGCTTATAACCTTCATCAATCATGTGCAGCATCAGGGTAAGATACCGTTCCAAATCGAGGTGGGGACGAAGTTCATGAACCACTTCCCAACACTTTAAAAAATCTTCTTTTTCCTTTGCCTGTTTTATTTCCATAGGATCAAATTAAAATCAAATTTGGCAAAGCCTTAAATATGGAATTTAGCCCTCATTCCTGTACTTTTGCGGCCGAATTTAATAGTTCACGAGTTCACAAGTTTGCTGGTTCACGAGTTATAGAACTTCAACTTGGAACTCGTGAACTTGTGAACGCTCAAACTCAAATTCATGGCTGGCCAGTTAAAAGAAGTACGCAACC
>JAICTW010000141.1 GCA_025936195.1 Flavisolibacter sp. | reverse complement strand
TTGAAGAGGCTTTGTTTGAACTACTTTTAAATGAGCATACCAGAACAGTATTAAAGCAAACGTTGCTGACTACTTACTTTCCCGGGAGAAGTGTTAGCGCTGCCAACGAACTTATAGAAACCATTGTTGAACAGATATTACACGAGCCGGCGGCTGTTTATAAAAGCAAAGCAGCGGCGTTTGATGAAGAAGAAGTGTTTGTAAGAGGTGGCGTGTTCAAAAAAGAGATCCCAAAGATTACCAATACACCTGCTGTATTTCCGGCCTGCGCATTATTGCAGATAAGGAGGTGCAAACAAGCAGAAATAAAAGAAGGATGGTCTTACATAAGAATGAGATTTCTCAGTCGCAAAAAGATTTGAGACATAGATGAACGTTCGTTAGCTCCTTCGAAATGACATGTAAGAACAGGTTCCTTTTGCGGTTTCGGATGATGGTATACTTTTCCGCCTTTGTTGGTGTTCAAATAAGCTTTGTGTGTTGCAGCACCAACAAAGATTTCCGAGGCAGTTTTCTTCCCTTTCCGGCTCTCTGCATCATGGCTTTTTGCAGAGTGAACGTGGAAAGTTAAGAAGAGGTCTCTTGCTCTATTATTTACGCAAACCAGGTATTATTTTAGTAACCGCATACAGCTAAACGGTCCATACTATGAAAACAAGATTTGTCGTATTCCTTACCATAATTATTGCCGGCTGCGGAACTGCTAAAAAAGGATGTCCGGCCACAAATTACCAGGAGCAAAAATCCAGGGCTTCCAAAAAACCCAGAGCTCCTAAAAAATACAAGACCTCCACGTTCAACTGGTATAAGGGATAAATGATTGTACTATGCGAATGTGAAGTCCTTCGAACATCTTTTTCCTTCGCAGCCAGGTCTCCGAAGGAACCTGGCGCATCAGAATATTTTTACCAAACTTTAAAAAATTCGCGGCTGCCGGAAACATACATTTCGTTCATGTCTTTGAACTTTTCCATCACTTTCTTTTCTTCCGGCGTTTGACCCATGGTCTTCTGCTCTTCTTCGTAAGCAGTAAGATTCCCGAAGCTGGATGCAATAATAACCCGATGGTATTGACCTGAAAGGTCAGTCATAACGTGTATATTCTTCTTTGGTACCACATCAGCCCATTCTTTAAAAAGCTTAGCGATTTTGGAAGCATTGCCTGGCTTACAAATAAAAACATCATGAACAATGATCATAAAATTGGTTTGTTGGTTTTAAATAATTTAAGTCATCTTAAATGTAAACTTTTTTTCTACAGCTCTCCTATAGCCCTGGCGTCCGCGCCAATGAGAGAAGACACCAATAAACCAAGGTTGGTAAGGGTGCCAACATTAGCCGCAGGCGTAAGTTTTATGTTCTTTTTGATAGTGTTAGGGTTTGCAAGTCAAGACTATTCCGGTTAGATTCGGCAGAGTTGCTTCATGTACACAGGAGGTCTTCACTGTTGTTGTACTAAAGTTTAACAACCTGTTTCTCTCTCTTTAACGTAGTTATATTTTACCAACAGTTCGTTTCAATATCTAACAGCTAATTAAAACCGTTGGTATGAAAAAAGCTTTACACATTACAGCATCAACAGATAAACCTCTCTTGCTTAAAAGCATGGTAGAAAAACTGGCAAGCCGTCCTTATGATATTGGCTTTGGTAAGACAGTAGTGCCACAACCGTGGAAAGCTGTTGAAACTTCATCTGTAGAAAGCTACGTTAGCGGTACAATAGGCCTGAATTTATCCAAAAACTGTCATTTTAAAATACCCTTTATTACTTCTTTTTTATTCACCTGTATAAAAGAAGGAGAGCAAGCGTACAAGCTCCGGTGGGGACTATCGCTTTCGTAAAGAATTTTATGTTCACAAGGAATTCACTTCGGTAGTTTAATGTATTCAGATTCTAATCTGTTACAGCCGGGAAGGTTGTAATAAAAAACAAACTGCGTTCTTCGCTCCACATGATACCAGCTGTGAGCGTCAGAGCAAGAAAGTTTGGAAGGTAATAGTTGCCCCTTTTAATTTTGTAAAAGCAATTTCAGTTTATGAAATGGTTTTTTACAGGCAGCGTTTTGTCTTGTCTTTACACCATCCTTTCCTGCAACTATATTAGTCGTCAACCATCAGAATTAGCTATAAAGGATGCCTCTGCAATTCCTTCTACAGCCATTCGAGGCGATTTTGACGGTGACGGCAAACAGGAGTATGCATGGATGGTTCCCTCTAAACTGTCCGGCGACAGCATGAGTTGTGCCAACAATAAATGTGTAAGCTACCTGGAGTTTTCCAACAAGTATTTAAAAAGAGTGGCGCTGGATAGTGTTATGGGTGGAACTCTTACGAATGTAGGTGACCTTAACAGCGATGGCAGAGACGAAATTGGACTGCTGCCTGATTGGTTCCAGGGTTGCTGGAGAAGCTATTTTGTTTATACGTATCAAAACAGCAGATGGACATACTTAGTGCCACCGTTTCCTGTTCATTGTAATGAAATGGAAAGCGGGGTAAAACCTATTGAAAAGGATACCAAACACAGAGGCCATGTTTTGGTGCGGTATAGCAAGTATATTGGAAACGGAGATATTGTTACCATGATAAAATCAGAAGCTATTAAATGATAGCTTGATAGCTAAAGATTGTTATGTTTTATAGTGTTATAAGGGTAAGTTATTTTTGCCTTCCCATGCTCTCGTGAGTTGGTAACTGAGGCTAAGCAGGCCAGGAAAACCTTTCAAAAAACAAGAAAAGTCCCGCTATTTTGTTTTAAGATTCGCACTCTAACTTTATAGTATCGTCAAAGTAAACGGTGTTGTTTGTTTTTCTTTTAAATTGATTCCCGATGAAATGGTTTGTTTGTTTTTTTATACTGCTATGCCTTGCTTGTACGGCCTTTTGTCAAACTATTGATTACGGAAACAATGCTGCGGCGGGAAAGTATTACAGCATCAGGGGTATAAAGATGTACTGCGAAATTTATGGAAGCGGCAGGCCTTTATTGATGATTGAAGGCAACGGCGGTTCCATAAAAGCATTTGATAAAGCCATTCCCTATTTCGCCAAAAACTACAAGGTGATTGCGGTGGACAGCCGCTCGCAGGGAAAGTCGAAAGATGAAAAGGATTCGCTGAGTTTTGAAATGATGGCGGATGATTTTGCTGCCTTGCTTGATACTTTGCACATTGATTCGGCTTATGTACTTGGCTGGAGTGATGGGGGAATCAACGCCCTGCTACTTGCCATCCGGCATCCCCGCAAGGTGATAAGACTGGCGGCAACAGGCGCCAACATTACACCCGATTCCACTGCCTTTGCAGAAGGAGTGTGGCAGGATGAAAAACGTGAGTACGAGGCATCCCGAAATAAAACCTGGAAAACAAAGCAGGAGAAGAATGCCTGGAAACTGTTTATGCTGGACTGGGACCAACCGAATATGACGTTAGAACAATTGCATACTATTAAATGCCCTTCGCTTATTATTTGTGGCGATCATGATTTGATTTCCATTGAGCACACGGCCCTCATCTACAAAAATATTCCGCAAGCGTATTTATGGGTGTTACCCAATTCGGGCCATGGAACGCTGAAGATGCATCCCGATGTGTTCAATAAGGAAGTGGACGAATTTTTCTCCACACCCTTCCATGGGTGGAAATAAGCTGCAGCCTTTGTTGATAGCCTCTCCTGCATAGGGGGATCCGCGCCAACGAGAGAAGATATGAATAAACCAACGTTGGCGGGGACGCCAACATTAGCTGTAGGAGTAATTAGAAATGAACATGGTGGCCGAAGGATATTATTCTTCCAAGTGCATTTACAATATCAATAAAAAAAATCGGCGCGGATATTCACATAGCAGAAACCATCTATAAAATTTTGTGGGAGCGAATGAATGCAGAGGAGGGTTTTAAGATGGTATAGGAAGTGTTGGTGTGAGAGAGATGTAAATACTGGATTGAAAACTTTTATGGAAATAAGCGGATGCGATTAAATGCCAAGCGCTACTATTGCTAATTTATTTTCTGGGAAGATTTTTTAAAAGTGTTTGAAGTTCTTGTACAGAAAAACCCATTGCACTGATGATCTCATGTAATTTCCCATTGTTGATATGATCAGTTTTTCCAGTTTGGAATAGGCTGGCTGGCTGATGCCCAGTTTCTTTGCCAATGTTTCCTGTTTTAGTCCCCGGATATTTCTTAGCATACGAAGAGTTTCTCCTGATAGCATCATAAGTTGCGTTTTAGCGAGTTTGTAATAAAGCAGGCAAATACATTCGAAAATGGTTGGCTCTATTTAAGCGTTTGCGTATTTATACGTAGCACAAGTTATAATTTATAACCTATATTTTTTTGATGACTTCCAAAAATAAATGAACTTACTGCTTATTCAATGATCTGCACAATGCACCTGATTAACCAGATTGAAACAGGAATACATAGTTAGCTTCCTTCTGTTAGGTTCTTTATGGTTACAAATATTTTCATCCAATATCTCAATAATTCATTTAAAAGTTTTGGTGAAAAACACAGAAATTTTTGTGTTTTTTCCCATGGTGAAATCAATTCAGGTTTGCATCTTGGTTCTTCAACTGTAGTTCTGGAGCAAGGAGCAATTAAAACGACTTAAACATTTTATACTATGTACCTGTCGAAATTTCTTGAAAAGCAAACAAACAGCAATGCAACGCAGGTAACCAACCAACTGCTTAAAAGTTTAAAAGTCCCTGTAACAGCTTCCACTGTTATTGAAGAGCTTGAGCAACATCCTGATTATCCGAGCTTATATAGTATCAGCGACAATCTTTCCAAATGGAAGGTGGAAAATCTTGCTTTAAACGTGGATGCAAATAAAATAGATGAATTGCCTGTTCCTTTCATAGCTCACAGTAAAGCAGGTGGCGGAAGTTTTATACTCGTAAACGATGTGAATGGGAAGGTTGAGTATATTGACGAGAAGGGAAAGCGAAAACAGAAAAGCAGGGAGGAGTTTAGTAAGGAATGGGATAATATTGCTTTGCTTGCAGAAAAGAGCGAAGCATCGGGAGAAAAGGATTATAGGGATAGCAAGAGAAAGGAATTGACAGATGCATTTCGAATACCTCTGATAATCGCCGGCTGTTTACTGCTTATCGTGTTGTATTCCGTTGTATGGTCGAACGTTTTTACCAGTTCATTATTGGTGCTAAAATTTGCAGGCAGTTTTGTAACCGGTATATTACTTTGGTTTGAGATTGATAAAAGCAATCCTGTTCTTCAGCAGATTTGTTCCGGTGGCAAACACACCAATTGCACGGCTGTATTAAGTTCCAAACAGTCAAAGCTTTTCAATTTTATAAGTTGGAGCGAAATTGGATTCTTTTATTTTGCCGGCAGTTTTTTATTTTTACTGCTAACTGCAAATTGGCAACTGCAAACTCTGTCTATAATAAGCTGTCTGAATTTACTGGCTCTTCCTTATACCGTATTCTCTGTCTTTTATCAATGGCGCATCGCAAAGCAATGGTGCCGTTTATGTCTATCGGTTCAAGCAATTTTAATTTTGGAATTTGTTGTTTGCTATTTTGGTCTTAGAGAGTATTCTGTTATTGGCAGCATATCGAAGAGTGAATTTATTCCTTTACTTGCTTCATTTTTTCTTCCGGTATTTTTCTGGATAGCAACTAAGAAAATTTACTTAAGTGCACAAAATGGTAAGCGTTACAAAAAAGAACTATCAAAACTTAAGTACAATAAAGAAATCTTTCACGCACTGCTTTCAAAACAAAAACAGGTAACGGTTTCTCCTGAAGGGTTAGGCATCACATTGGGCAATCCACAAGCAAAGAACACAATTATTAAAGTATGCAATCCTTATTGCGGACCTTGTGCTAAAGCACATCCAATTATTGAAGAGATTTTAGAAAACAATGAGGATGTAAAGGTGCAAATAATTTTTACAGCTACGAATGATGAAGCTGATAGTCGGGCAAGACCTGTAAGGCATTTGATGGCAGTGGCGGAAAGAAATGAGAGTAAGTTGACAAAAAGAGCCTTATGCGACTGGTACAATGCAGATAAGAAAGATTACGATGCTTTTGCCGCTAAGTATTTGTTGAATGGTGAATTGCAAAAACAAGCGATCAAACTGGAGGTAATGGATCAATGGTGTAAGGAAACAGGCATCTTTTTTACACCAACGTTTTTTATAAATGGATGCCAATTGCCGGATATGTATAGAATAGAAGACCTAAAACATTTGCTATAGAAGCTCGAAGTTTAGTACAGAATTCAAATGATTTGTTGCAATAAACCTGTCCGCAAGGTAATGCGGGGAAAACTCCGGTGCCAGAAACCCGGGCTATAAATCAAAAATAAACTTTAAACGATGAAAAAATTTGAAAGCTTAGGAAGATGCCTGAGTAAGGATGAACAAAAAATGATTTCGGGTGGTTCATCATGTTCAATGACTTACCAAGACTCCAATGGTGGATGGCATACAGAAACTGGTAGTTGTGACACAAATATAATTTCATTTGCAAGCGGATATGACTCGCTTGGTCCCATTTACTCTGTCGTAAGTACACCGTTTTGTCATACTTCAAGTTTTTCAGGCCCTGTTGCATTATCATCAAATGGTGGAGTGAGCCGTTGTGGCGCCCCATCTTACCTTTAGTTCCTTGTTTCTTTGAATTACGAACTATTAAATCGGCAATTATAGCAATTAGGATGAGAAAGTTTTTCTCATCCTATCTTCTCAATTTATCAATTTGATGTAATGACTAGAATTTTCATTTTACTTTCTTTCATTTGTCTTAATTTTTGTTCATGTAAACGAAACAAATTTGTATGTAT
>JAICTW010000124.1 GCA_025936195.1 Flavisolibacter sp. | reverse complement strand
TTGGTGTTGAATTCAATTTCAAAATGAAAATTATTTGGCCGTTCATGTCCAAAGAAGACAACATGAAAGCTTTTTGTCTGCTCAAAAAATTCATTTGCTTTTGTGAATTCATCGGCTCTTACTTCTTTCTTAATTAATTTATCTTCCTGTTCTTCTGATTGACTGGTTGATGATGAGCCGATCGTATCAATAAACAACTGAACGTCTTCTTCTGAGGTCAGTAATTTTTCTTTCAGCAATTCTTCATCCTGTATCCAGATAATTGTATTCTCCGGTAAAAATTGCAGGAGGGAAACTTTCTCATCGCTTTCAAATTGCGTTTCCACATTCGGAATGATGGTTACCTGCAACAATCTTCTTTCGCTCAATTGAGTTTCGGGATCAACAATACGAATGGAGTCCACTTCATTGCCAAACAATTCAATGCGGTAGGGCTTTTCATTACCAAATGAATAGATATCCAGGATGCCGCCTCTTACGGCAAATTGTCCCGGCTCATAAACAAAATCGGTCCGTTCAAATCCATAATTCACCAGCTTTTCATAAAGCTCATCCAAATTCAATTCATCATTTGTTTTGATATTGATAATGTTGGATGAAATGGCGTTGGGCACTACTACTTTTTCGAAAACCGCTTCAGGGTAAGTAACCAATGCACCAACTCTTTCTCCTGTTTGCGAAGAAAACCGGGTCAATGCTTCTGTACGAAGCATGACATGCGATGAATTGAGTAAGCGGTAATTTTTTCTGTTTTTGTACGAAGAAGGAAAGTAAAATAAATTGAGTGCTTCGGTTAAGTTCTCCAGCGTATTATGAAAGTAAGCTGCATCTTCTGCATCATTGCAAATGAAAACATGGTTCATTTGGCTGCAGGAAGGACTGGTAAAAACGGAAGCGGCAACAAACTGCGAGGAACTTCCCCGTAAATTCTTTAAATAGATTTTTTGTTTTTCGGCAAAGGAAAGCCTGTCCGCCAGTTGAAAAAGGCGGGGGGAATTTTGATATTTATCCAACAACTCACGAAAACTCATCTTCTAAATTCCGCTCCTTAAAATTCTTGAAAAGAGCACAAAGATAAATGCAAACCATGATACGTGATTTCTGTAGTTGGAAATGCTTGTATTTTGCAATTATCCTTTAACTTCAGTTTAAAATAAAAGAGCCTAAAGATGAATTTCTTGTCTGGTTTTTTTAGATTTAAAGATTCTTGTTTACAATTTGTTTGGAATCATGACTGCAATTCAATCCTTTCCGCCTGAAAGACCAAACGCTCAACACGAATTCACGTATTTATAAAATACACAATTTACCAGAGAATAAATCAACAGAATGAAAACTAAATTTTACTTATTAGTTCTGGCAATGTTAGCCACTACTGCCGGAGCTTTTGTATGGTATAAAGCAGATGACCATTCCTATAAAAGCGAAGAGAAAAAGCAGTGGGAAGTGAATGATGAGGAACAGGAAAGTCAAAATGCTTCTTATATAGAGGCAAGACAAAAATATGAATATGACATGCTGAAAGACCCTGCTACTGGAAAAATTCCAGACGGGATTTTTGAAAAAGAAATGCAGTTTGCCAAAACCCTGCCCGTCAGGTCTGCAGCAAGAGAAATGGATTTAAATACTTACCTGCCTGCAGGGCCTAATAATATTGGTGGCCGTACCCGTGCTGTTGCTTACGACAAGCGGTATAACGGAACAACTAACAAAGTTATTATTGCAGGTTGTGTAAGTGGTGGTATTATGCGTTCCACAGACGGTGGTACTACATGGACAAGAGCATCGTTTGACCAGGGGCAATATTCCCACAATCTTACTGCGCTTGCTCAGGATACTCGTCCTGGTTTTGAAGATACCTGGTATGCAGGAACAGGTGAATTCATTGGCAATACGGCAAGCGAATTAGGGGCTCCTTTCCTTGGATTTGGCCTTTGGAAATCTACAGACAATGGAGCCACATGGACAAAGCTGACTGTTTCTGTACCTAATCTTAATGGGGCGGTTAACGACCCTCTTAAATTTGACCACCCTTTCGACTTTACTTATAACATTGCGATCAACCCTGTGAATGGCGATTTATATGTTGGCTCATGGGTGATTCTTATAAAATCTTCGGATGGCGGTAATACCTTCAAAGGCGTTTTTCAAACCACCAGTTCTGCCACCAGTGCCACAGGGCAAATGCATGTAGTTGTTAGTAATGCCGGAAGAGTTTATCTGGCTGTAAACGGAGCTGCTGATACTACAAAAAGAGGAGTTTGGTACTCGCCAACAGGCGAATTGGGTTCCTGGACGCGGATTGCCGGAGGCTCTACGCTGGGAGTTGATTCGGTTGCCGGATGGAGAGGCAATTCTTATACTGGAGATTCAAAACGGATACTTATTGCGCTTGCGCCTTCCGATAATAATATTGGCTATGTGTATTATGAAAACGGATTAAGCAGTGATGCGCCTACCTTAAAACCCGAAGCAGATTTTTATCGCTTTGATGTTTCCGGAACTTCTCTTACCTGGAGTAACCGTTCGGCCAACATGCCTGATTTCCCCGGAAATAAAAGCGGCTCCGACCCATTGACTATTCAGGGTGGATATGATATGGAACTTGCCGTGAAGCCCGATGACCCTAATACAGTGTTTGTTGGTGGAACTAATTTATATCGTTCAACCGATGGTTTTGCTACTACCTCGAATACTGCCTGGATAGCAGGGTATAAGGATATTAATGGTTATTCGTCTTATCCTAACAGCCATGCGGATATTCACCGTTTGACCTTTGCTCCCAACAATACTAGCCGTGCCATTTGTGGCAATGACGGAGGCATTCAGGAAACAACGAACATCATGGCTTCTGCGGTTAGCTGGAACATGCTGCCCAACTACCAAACCCTTCAATGCTACAATGTTGCTATAGACCCTACTTCAGGACGAAATAATTTTGCTTCCGGATCACAGGATAATGGTGTTCGCTACAGGGATAAAACAGGTGTGTTGAACACTCCACCATCCGACAGCAATAATCATGTTTTATTATTTAGTGCCGATGGCGCTTATGTGGGTATTTCTCAGGAAAATAACGGAACGCAATATCTTTTTGAATCCATTCAGTTTGGAAAATTATACAGAGCCCGTTTATTACCTTCTTTCCAAAGTGCTGTAGAAGTAACGCCTACAGGGCTTACCACCAGCGGAACAACGGACCAGTTTGGTGAATTTGTTACCAACTTCCGTATAGAGACAGAAAATACAGAGACCATTTATTATGTCAACTTTAATCGTTTATTCAGGACCAACTCGGCCTCTACAGTTACCAGCTCTACATGGGAAGAACTGACAGGAGTTTCCAATGCTATCAGTCCATCGGGAGGGACCAACATCGCCATTCGGGGATTGGCTTTTAGCCGTGGGCCTTATACATCAAACCATGTACTTTATGTAGGAACTACCAATGGGAAGATCTTCCGCCTGGATGACCCGAAAAATGTAGCCGCAACAACAACACCGGTTAATATAACCCCTGCAGGTCTTACCGGAAACGTTCAGGACATTACTGTTAATCCTAATAATGATGACGAAGTAATGGCAGTTGTTTCCAATTATAATACTACCAGTATCTGGTGGACAAAGAATGGCAAATCGGCTTCACCTACATGGAAAAATGCAGAAGGAAATCTTACACTGCCTTCCATGCGCAGTTGTGCAATCGTGGTAAAAAAGGATGCAAACAATCAGCCCGTAACCGAATATTATGTAGGTACATCAATAGGTTTATACAGTACCGTTAATTTAGGAACTGTTTTAGATGCCAATCAAACACCAACATGGCAAAGAGAAGGAGGAAATGTTTTAAACTATGCGATCGTTACGTCATTGGCATACCGGCCTTCAGATAACGTTTTGCTTGTGGGAACCCATGGCAATGGTATGTACTATACTTTTTTAGGAACACCCAACTTTACACCGAACCTTAACACTGCCATCGTTCCTATCACAAATGACAAGAACTTTATTCAGAAAGCCTATTTCAATATGTCAGGTAATTCTATTTTTTATCAAAGAGGAAATATGATCGGTGTTGGAAAGCTATCAGTTCAACTGATTAATATGAAAGGACAATTGGTGTATAAAGAGGAAAGAGCTTATCAGAATGGAAACATACCCGTGCAGAATTTAGCTTCCGGAGTTTACATTGTAAATATTCTGAGTAACGATAACAAATACAGGTTTATTCAAAAAATTGTGAAACCCTAATGTGAATTTGTGTTCAAACTGTGTAATCATCAAAAACCAGCATCTAATGGCAATGAAAAATTTAATTTCCCTTACGTTACTGCTAAGTATAAGCCTGTTTGTCTGTGCTCAAATAAAGGGTACCGTTAAACTGTATGGATATAAGCAAACTGTTTCCCGGGGAAAAGCTCCTGAAATGGATGAAAACACAAAGACCAGAGTAAGCGAAGGCGCCGGAAAAAATTACTATCTCTATGCAGTTTCAACTTCCAAAATAGTTCCTGTTGAAGCATGGGTGGAAGGACAGCACTACGGCTTAATGGTAAATACAATTAAAGAAACTCCGGTAGAGTATGGAGATGAAAACAATATCGGTTCTCCTAAAAAAGCATTAGTGCCAAAAACAACACAAAAAGTTGTACAACTAACACTAATTCCGCCTGTGGAAGGAAAAGCAACCGGCAAGAATGCTAAACCATTTTCAAAGACCAATGAATTTGTTTTGGTGTACAAACTCAATGGAAAATTTTATTACAGTTATTTAAAAACACTAACCTCACTCGGCAGTGTTGCGGCACAATAAGATAACTTAATAAATAAGGCCGGTAAGAATACCGGCCTTTAACCTAAACCGTCCGACTAAAATATCTTGAGTAATTTCTTTCTGTCCTCTTTTTTTCAACTACTGTGCCAATCGCTCAACTTTGTGGATAACTATTTAACGCAGAAAACAGGATAAATCGTTTTTTGTAAATTGTTAAAAAACGAACCACATGGCAATACAACCCTGGAGAAAAGGAATTATTACACGGATTGAAGATGAAACCCATAATATAAGGCGCTTCTGGATCAAGGTTCCTGAGCTTGAGTCTTTTGATTTTGCTCCCGGACAATTTGTAACTCTTGATCTTCCCATTCATGAAAAAGTAAACAAACGCTGGCGCAGCTATTCCATTGCCTCCTGGCCAGATGGGACAAATGTTTTCGAATTGTTGATTGTTTTACTCGATCAGGGCGCAGGCACCACATATTTATTCAATCATATCCGGGAAGGATCGGAACTTACCTTCAGAGGGCCACAAGGGGTTTTCACATTACCCGATCCTATTGAAAAGGATTTATACTTCATCAGTACCGGAACCGGTATTGCTCCATTCCGTAGCATGGCACACCATCTCTTGTTAAATAAAATCCCACATAAAAATATTTACCTCATTTTCGGCACCCGCACCAGGCAGGACCTTTTGTACTTTGATGAAATGAGCAGGCTGCAACAGCAAGTGGAGAACTTTCACTATATTCCTACATTATCCAGAGAGAAATGGAATGGTTGCTGTGGCTATGTGCACGAAATTTATGAAAACCTGGTGCATCAAAAAATGAATGGGGACGCAGAACTTCCGCCATCGCATTTTTATTTATGCGGTTGGAAGAACATGATTGATGAAGCAAAACTCAGGATCACAAAGCTTGGCTTCGATAAAAAAGCAATTCATTTAGAACTTTACGGTTGACAATCATATATAAGAAGGTAATCTGATAAAAATCATTTCGGCAATTGATTAAAACAAGGTTTGAACAATAATTGTTTTATCACTTTTACTGCCTGATGTATTATTCGGCAATAAGCTGTAACTTTTGAAAAACTGATACCTATGGGTCCAGCTTCAATGATTGTGTTGATATTGGCTGCAATTGCTTTTTCCACTATTGCAATCCTCATCGCCAAGGTGGTTACCAAGGCAACAAAGAATCCTCAAAAGTTAGAGCCTTACGAATGTGGTGTTCCAACACAAGGCAAAACATGGACTCAGTTCAACGTGGGTTATTATCTTTTTGCTTTAATTTTTTTAGTGTTTGATGTAGAATTGGTTTTTCTATATCCCTGGGCTGTTGTGGCCAAAAGCATGGGATGGGTAGCACTTGTTGAAATCATTATTTTCTTTTTCATTTTGTTCATGGGCTTTTTATATGCTCATAAAAAAGGTGCATTGAAATGGAAGTAAAGACCAATCCCGCTGATGGCAGACTACCAACACACAAACCTGACTTATGCAAGACGCTAAACAAAATATAGAAACTACGAAAAAAGAGGTGAGTGCACAGGTCATTCCCCCACCGGGGGAACCGAAGGGGGCCACATTCCCCGGACAGGTCCACGAAGCTCCCGGTGGAAACTTTCTGACAAGCAAGCTGGATGATGTGATCAACTGGGCAAGAAGTAATTCCTTGTGGCCACTGGTTTTCGGAACAAGTTGCTGCGCTATTGAAATGATGTCAACGGCTTCGGCTAAATACGATTTTTCAAGATTTGGTTTTGAAGTAACCCGTGCTACGCCACGTCAAGCCGATGTAATTATTATATCAGGAACCATTGTTAATAAAATGGCGCCGGTATTAAAAAGACTGTACGATCAAATGGCTGATCCGAAATACGTGATTGCCATGGGTGCTTGTGCCATCAGCGGCGGCCCTTTTTTTTACAACACGTATTCGGTTGTAAAAGGTGCCGATCACGTGATACCTGTAGATGTTTATATACCTGGTTGTCCTCCTCGTCCTGAAGCATTGCTTCATGCATTGATCACTTTGCAGGATAAAATCAAAGCGGGATTAACAAGAGAACAAATCAGAAGCGAAGCAAAAATTTAGTTGTGAGTCTTAAGTTCTGAGTTTTCAGCTCCAACTCAAAACCCGAAATACTCAACCCGAAACTGAAAATATGACAAATGAAGAATTAAAATCAGAGTTACTATTACTTCAACCATCCTTAACTTTTGAAGAAGGTGGTGAATGGTTGAATGTAAATATTGATCCGGAAGCATTCCTTTCATTTGCAAAACAGCTTCGCAGTAAAGAAAATTTATTCTTCA
>JAICTW010000525.1 GCA_025936195.1 Flavisolibacter sp. | reverse complement strand
AATTCTTACTGCCTTTTTTCCACTGGATGGGTCCATATATTCTTCGGGTGATGAGTACTCGCCTACTTTTAAATCTTTGAGCCTGAGAACAAGATCTTTGTCAAGCTGATCAATGGACAAAAGAGTAGACTGTCCATCCGGGCCGGTAATGAGCCCGCCGGTAAATTTGCTGGCATCGTCTTCACTGAATTTGGAAACTGCCTCCCCAAATTGAAGTTTTCCATCAACCAACAATGTGCGGATAGAATCGAGTTTTTCTTTGGCGGCATTAATTTCAACAGAACTTACCTGTGGAACTTTCAAAATGTGGCGAATGGTAGCATCATCGCCACGGCGGCTCACCATTTGGATTATATGATAGCCAAATTTGGTTTTGAAAACATTGGATATCTGCCCGTCTTTCAGGCTAAAGGCTTTTGCTAAAAAAACAGGATCAAATTGAGTTTCATTACGGTTAATTTCGTACATGCCTCCTTTATCTTTGCTTCCGGGATCATCTGAAAAGAGAGAAGCCAGCACTTCAAACTTTTTGCTTCCGTCTTCAACTTCTTTTTTGTATTCCTTCAATTGATCAATGGCATAATTTTCAAGATCGCGGCTTGGTTTGGGATAAATTACAATTTGACCTACTTCCAACTGCGATTCGTAAAAATGAAGACTATCTTTGGGAATTTTATTATAATAAGCTTCCACCTCTTTGGGCGTAATTCTTACATTGCCTACAATTTTGTCGCGTTCAGCAGCAGCTAATTTTTGGTCCCTGACCACTGGCTTAAATTCTTCCTTGAGTTGAAAAACGGTTTTCCCCGCAACTTGTTCCAAAATTTCTTTGGAGCCATATTGTTGAATGTAATAGCGGATTTTATTATCTATTTCTGCATCTACATCTTCATCAGAAACGGGAAGAGAATCTCTTTCTGCCTGGATTACCAGCGCTTTTAAAGCGAGCGCCTGCTGAAGCAAAAGGCAGGATGCGTTGGGCGGCACAGAAATATTTTGCCTTTGCATGTCATGAACGCTGTTTTCAATGTCGCTTCGCAAAATAATTTTGTCGCCTACCGTGGCGATAATTTTATCTGCGAGCACCTTTTTTGTCTGCGCAAAAGAAGTGAATGTGAAAATGACAGAGCAAACAGTGAAAAATACTTTTTTCATTGAAATTATTTGAATTCGGAAAATCAGTTGACGCCCTCTGATTTAAAAAAAATTAATTTCTCAAAAATACAATGCTAATTGATGAGTTAATTTTCGGGAAAGTTAAAAGATAGCGTTCTTTTGTTAAGAAAGTGATGGTTTGGAAGCTTACAAAGTTCTTTTTATCTCGATTTCCTCGAAAGCCTCTACCATATCTCCTGCTTTTAAATCGTTGTAATTTCTTAAGGTAAGGCCACATTCCATATTGTTGTTTACCTCTTTCACATCGTCCTTAAACCGCTTGAGGCTTCCCAGCTCGCCATTATGGATAATGATGCCATCTCTTACGAGACGTACGCGGTTGTTCCTTGCTATTTTACCTTCCACCACCATACAACCGGCAACAGTAGCCTTATCAAATTTGTAGGTTTCTTTTACTTCTGCAATGCCCAAAACTTTTTCCTGGATTTTTGGTTCCAGCATTCCTTCCATTGCGCTCTTTACTTCGTCAATGGCGTCGTAAATGATTGAGTAGGTTTTTATTTCAACTCCTTCATGCTCGGCTATTTTTGAAGCCTGGAGCGAAGGACGAACATTAAAGCCGATGATTACAGCATCAGAAGCTGTAGCCAACATTACATCCGTTTCTGTTATCTGACCCACACCCTGGTGAACAATGCTCACGGCAATTTCTTCTGTACTTAATTTTTGTAAAGAATCACTTAAAGCTTCTACTGAGCCGTCCACATCTGCACGGATAAGCAGGTTCAATTGTTTGAAATTACCCAAGGCAAGCCTGCGTCCAATTTCATCAAGCGTGATATGTTTTTTAGCGCGGATACCTTGTTCACGAAGAATTTGGGCTCTTCTGTTGGCGGTATCTTTCGCCTCTGACTCATCCTCAAATACTTTGAAAGTTTCTCCTGCCTGCGGCGCTCCGTTAAGCCCGAGCACAAGAACCGGTGTAGAAGGAGGTGCAGAACTGATACGTTGATTTCTTTCGTTAAACATTGCTTTGATGCGGCCATAATGCTGTCCGGATACCAAAAGATCTCCCTGGTTTAATGTTCCGTTTTGAACTAAAATAGTTGCTACGTATCCACGGCCCTTATCCAGGGATGCTTCAATAACGCTTCCGCTGGCTGGCCTTTTTGGGTTTGCCTTTAATTCAAGCAAATCTGATTCAAGCAAAACTTTATCTAAAAGCTCATCTACATTAACTCCTTTTTTGGCGCTGATTTCCTGGCTTTGATATTTTCCACCCCAATCTTCCACCAAAATATTCATCGCTGCCAGTTGTTCTTTTATTTTTTCAGGATTGGCTCCTTCTTTATCCATTTTGTTGAGCGCAAAAACCATTGGCACGTCCGCAGCCTGGGCATGTGAGATAGCTTCTTTGGTTTGTGGCATTACTGCATCATCCGCAGCGATTACAATCACAGCTATATCGGTAACTTTTGCACCTCTTGCACGCATTGCCGTAAACGCTTCGTGGCCTGGAGTATCGAGGAAGGTAATTGTGCGGCCGTTTTTCACTTGCACTTCATAGGCGCCAATGTGCTGTGTGATTCCGCCTGCTTCACCTGCAATTACATTTGCATGGCGAATATAATCGAGCAAAGAAGTTTTACCATGGTCCACGTGGCCCATGATGGTAACTATAGGAGCCCGCGGAACGAGATCTTCCTCGTTTTCTTCTTCCTCTTCCTCATCTATTTCGTTGTGGGTATCTACGTCAATAAATTCTACTTCATAATTAAATTCACTGGCCACCAGTTCTATCACATCAGCCTCAAGTCTTTGATTAATAGAAACCATGATACCGAGGCTCATACATTTGCTGATAACATCCGCAAAGCTTACATCCATCAAATTCGCAAATTCACTAACGGAAATAAATTCAGTAACCTGTAGTTTATTTTCTGTAGATTCTTCCCCGACAGTTTCTGCCGCTTCTTCGCGCTTTTGCTTACGGTATTTGGCTTTAAGGCTTTTACCTCTT
>JAICTW010000553.1 GCA_025936195.1 Flavisolibacter sp. | reverse complement strand
TGATGTTCTTGGCTTCTTTTGGATTCTCTTCCAGATAAGCCTCCAGAACTTTTGATACAGTGGTATCTACAACGCCCATAACTTCATTGTTGCCCAGCTTTGTCTTTGTCTGACCTTCAAACTGAGGCTCGGGAACTTTCACGGAAATAATGGCGCTTAGGCCTTCACGAAAATCATCACCCTCAATGCTCACTTTTGCTTTTTCAAACAATCCCTGTTTATCGCCATAGCTTTTGAATACTCTTGTCAATGCACGGCGAAAACCGGCAACGTGAGTACCACCTTCAATGGTGTTGATATTGTTTACATAAGAATAGATATGTTCATTATAGCTGTCATTGTACATTGTGGCTACTTCAACAACTACATTGGTTCTTTCATCACGGCCTTCTACGTACAACACTTTTGGAAGCAGGGAATTTCTTCCAGCATGTTTGTCGAGCATTTCAACAAACTCCACAATACCACCTTCGCTGTAAAAAGTTTTTGTATAGTTCAAACCACTTTCTTCATCCTTCTCACGCATATCATTTAATGTAATGGAAATGCCGCGGTTGAGATAAGCCAGCTCACGAAGACGGCTTTCCAAAATATCTTTTATGTAGGTAGTAGTAATGAAAATGGTATCATCAGGCCAGAAGTGAATCGTTGTTCCCGTTCTTTCGCTGGCGCCAATTTCATGAACAGGATATTGAGGGATGCCCAAACGGTATTCCTGTTCAAATATTTTTCCATCGCGTTGAACAGTTACATGAAGTTTTGTACTCAATGCATTCACGCAACTTACACCCACACCATGCAAACCACCGGAAACCTTATAACTGTCCTTGTCAAACTTACCACCGGCATGCAACACGGTCATAACCACTTCAAGGGCACTGCGTTTTTCTTTTGTGTGCATGGCTGTAGGAATACCCCGGCCATCGTCTTCAACCGAAATGGAATTGTCTTCGTGAATGGTAACCACAATATTTTTACACCAGCCTGCAAGGGCTTCGTCAATGGAGTTATCTACCACCTCATACACTAAGTGATGCAAGCCTTTTACGCCAACGTCGCCAATGTACATGGCCGGACGTTTACGAACAGCTTCCAACCCTTCCAGCACCTGGATGGAATCGGCGCCATAAGAAGGCATTACAGTAGGTGTAGCGGGACTAACAACGGGATCTAAAATATCACTCATTTTTCGGGGGAATTTTGAGACTTTGAAGTGCAAAGTCTATTCTTGCAAATGTACCAAAATAATGCGGTTCAAAGGCGTTCCAAAGGTTAAAAAATGGAAGAGAAATAAATGGGTTGAAAGAGATTTTCGTTTAAAAAAATTCACCTATTTTTTAGAAATTCCTTTTTACGATGAACCTCAATCTTCTTTTGAAATTCAGTTATAGTTCCATTTTTTGGATTGACTAAGTAAGACTTAATGATTTTATATTTCAAAGGCTGGATTGTGGTTTTGTTTATAGAAAATAGGTTCATATGGGAAGAAAAGGTTAACAGCCACGGGTTGTGTCCTCACAGGCCATTATCCCATTTGTAATACTTTCGCACATAAACTCAAACCAATGAAAGTGGATATCACCAACAGACAGGAATTGAATTCTCGTCTCAATAAGCTCACTGAAAACACCCAACCACAATGGGGCTCATTGAAAGCTCAAAACATGGTAGAGCATCTTGCTAAAACAGTTCAATACACCAATGGTAAAAAAGAAATAGCGCAGCGGAACTCAGATGAAGAAGCCATGAAAGCAAAACAGGCATTCATTTATACCGACATGGAAATGTCTATGGGATTGAAAAGTCCATTGCTGCCGGCAGAAGGTCCGGTACAATTTGAATTTTCAAGTCTTGATGAAGCAAAAGAAAACCTGAACAGGGAATTGGATGATTTTGAAGCCTGGCATGTCAGCCATCCTGATGCGGTTTTCATTCAGCCAAGATTAGGAAAGCTCAATTATAAAGAGTGGATCATTTTTCACAACAAACATTTCACACATCATTTCAAGCAATTTGGGTTGATATAAGGCAGGTCTTCACCAATCCGTATTCATCAACTGCAGCGAAATGGCCGGAGTAATGTATAAAGTGGCATTGGAAGAATTTTTATCCATACTTGCATATAGCCTCTGTAACACATCGGCTATGGAAAAACTAAGATTACCGGTAGGGAGAAGAATTTCGATATTCTCGCTATTAGTAACAACCTTTATTGATGAGTCCTCTTTGCCGCATATAGATACTAGTGCAGTGTAGGATTTTCCTTTATGATGAAAGCATATATTAAACACACGGGCCATAATCGCAATCGTTAGCCGGCAAAATAATAATGATGAAATAGTTGTTTGAAAAAAACTTATTCGTAAGCAATAAATACTGCTTAAAAAATCAAGCCAAATAAAGGTGTGGAAAAGTAAAAATCAAGACTTGGAACTTCCGACTTTAAACTACAGACTATTCACCTTCTCCGCCATCAATTGCTTTACTAACTCTTCTAATTCCTGCACCCTTTTTTCCAATTGAGGAAGATTACGGAAAACAGCCTGACTTCTTAAAGCACTTGTATAATCGCCGGCAGGAGAGCCGGTAACTGCAGTATTGGGTTCTTTCAACGATTTGCTTACACCGCTTTGTGCATTTATTTTGGAGCCATCGGCAATTTGAATATGTCCTACCAAGCCGGCCTGTCCGCCGATCATTACGTTCTTTCCGATTTTAGTAGAGCCCGAAACACCAACTTGTGCCGCAATGACGGTGCTTTCGCCAACTTCTACATTGTGGGCAATTTGTATCAAATTGTCCAGTTTGGCACCGGATCGAATACAGGTAGATCCCATGGTTGCACGGTCAATGGTAGTATTGGCGCCTATTTCCACATTGTCTTCAATCACTACGTTTCCAATTTGAGGAACTTTTTTAAAGGAAAAGCAGAGTATGATGTCTCTTCTTTATAGGTGAAATGCTTATAAAATAAAACTAAAAAAGA
>JAICTW010000099.1 GCA_025936195.1 Flavisolibacter sp. | reverse complement strand
TAGCTAATTATTTAATCTCTTTATGAACAGTCACTTTTTTCAGGTTTGCGTTAAACTTCTTTAATTCCAAACGCTCAGGATTGTTCTTTTTGTTTTTGTTAGTGATGTAACGGCTGGTACCAGGCACGTCGGTGGTTTTTTGCTCTGTGCATTCCAGAATTACCTGTACACGATTTCCTTTCTTTGCCATTGTTTAAAAATTTAAATGTGTTGACCTTGAGCTCTCAGCTCTTTTACAACGTTATACAATCCTCTTTTGTTGACGGTGCGGATTCCGTCTGTAGTTAATTTCAGAGTGATCCATTTGTTCTCTTCAGCCAAAAAGAACTTTTTTGTTTGCAAGTTGGGTAAGAAACGACGCTTGGTCTTGATATTAGAGTGGGAAACCTTGTGCCCGCCAACCGGAGTCTTACCTGTTACCTGACATACTCGTGCCATGATTTAAAATTTGGAGTGCAAATGTAAGGGAAAACAGCCAACCGATAAAAGCGAACAGTATAATTTTTCTCCGTTTAAAAAAATATTAGCAATAATTTGTCTGAGGCCTGTCGTTAACGGCTATGATCTGGTCCATACCGATCACAAATCCCGCATCGTTTTCAATGATCTCTCTGTCAGATACCTCGTCCATCTTTACAATATGTCCTTTGATAGTGGTAACCGCTCCCTGTACATCTCTGAACTTAATAGTACAAGATCTTTTCAGGTCCATTTGTTCTTCAAGATAATCTTTAAAGCTTTCCATAATTCCCATTTAACTAAAACAAAATCTGCAATCTTCGTTCCTTATTTCTGGTTTGATATTCCACGTTACCCTCCTCTGCTTTTGAAGGTATGTCAAATTGAAGTAGCTTCGTGCCGCTTTTTAAAAAGCTCATTGGTTAATAGGTATTGGTCATTGGTGCCTCTAATGTCAAATAACCTATCTCAAATGACCAAGTCTATCGAAAATCAAAAATCAGAAAAATCATGGCATACGATGTAGTTGTTATTGGTTCGGGTCCCGGTGGTTATGTAGCCGCTATCCGTGCCGCACAGTTGGGCTTTAAGACAGCAGTTATTGAAAGGGAAAGCCTGGGCGGAATTTGTTTGAACTGGGGTTGTATTCCCACTAAAGCATTATTAAAAAGTGCACAGGTTTACGAGTACATAAAACATGCAAAGGATTTTGGCATTGAAGCCAGCGGACAGCAAAATTTTGAAGCTATTATCAAACGCAGCCGCGGTGTTGCCGATAAAATGAGCAAAGGCGTTGCGTTTTTAATGCGCAAGAATAAAATTGATGTCATTAATGGTTTTGGAAAATTGGTTGCCAAAGGAAAGATCGAAGTAACAGCCGCAGATAACAGCAAGCAAACAGTTGAAGCGAAACATATTATTGTAGCTACCGGTGGACGCAGCCGTCAGCTTCCTTCCATGCCTATTGACGGAAAGAAAATTATCGGCTACAGAGAAGCCATGGTGCTTCCGCAACAGCCTAAATCCATGATCATCGTAGGCAGTGGCGCCATTGGTGTTGAGTTCGGATATTTCTACAACAGCATGGGAACGAAAGTAACCATTGTTGAATTTATGCCAAGAGTAGTTCCGGTGGAAGATGAAGAAATTTCAAAAGAGCTGGAAAAGAGTTTGAAAAAACAAGGTATTGATATCATGACCTCATCTGAAGTAACCAAGGTAGATACTTCGGGTAATGGTGTAAAAGCAATTGTGAAAACAGCTAATGGAGAAACCACTTTGGAAGCAGACATTCTGCTGAGTGCCGTTGGTGTTTCTGCAAATACTGAAAATATAGGATTGGAGCAACTGAGTATCAAAACAGAAAAAGGATTGATCTCTGTAGATAAATATTATCAAACATCTGTTCCGGGTATTTATGCTATTGGTGATTGCGTTCCCGGACAAGCTCTCGCCCACGTAGCATCAAAGGAAGGAATTATTTGTGTGGAGAATATTGCTTTTAATGAAAAGAAATACAATCATCAACCTGAGCCACTTGATTATGGAAATGTTCCCGGCTGTACTTATTGTTCACCGGAAATTGCTTCGGTTGGATTGACTGAGAAGAAAGCAAAAGAAGCCGGCTATGAAATTAAAGCGGGCAAATTCCCCTTAAGTGCTTCCGGCAAAGCTTCTGCAGCAGGACACACGGAAGGTTTTGTGAAGGTGATATTTGACGCTAAGTACGGAGAATGGCTGGGTACGCACATGATCGGCTATAATGTAACAGAGATCATTGCTGAAAGCGTTGTAGCAAGAAAGCTGGAAACTACATACCACGAAGTATTGAATAGCATTCATCCGCATCCAACCATTAGCGAAAGTGTGAAAGACGCGATTGAAGTAGCTTACGGTGAAGCGATACATTTATAAACTGATATTTAGTTGAGGCAGGATAAATAGCAGCAAAAGCTTCTCTGTTGTCCCTGCGTTCTCAGCGTGAATGTATCAAAATAGTTGTTTCAACTTGCCGATAATGACCCGATATTTAAACGAAAGGTTGCAAGTTTCTTTGCAGCCTTTTTTATTAAGCAGCATTGGTCTGGTTTTTTTGCTCTTATAAGAGATTTACAACCCTGCGCTACACCATGAAAAAAATCTATCTCTGTTTCCTCATTCTGGTCCTTTCGTATTCTGCATCGGCGCAATCCAATTCCCTTCATCCCAACATCAGTTTCAGATGGGTGCCTACAGGAATTGTTTTTGGCAACATTGGCTTGCAAGCCGAATATAACTTTGGCAAGAATTCTCTTACCGCTAAAATCGGGATTCCTTTCAGCAAGCGCCAAACCTTTCAGTTCGATGATAAGGATGCCGATTTTTCAATGAAGGCAATGAACTTCCTTGCCGGATACAGAACCTATTTGTCAAAGAAACACATGAAAGGTTTGTATTTCGAACCGTATTTTAAATATGTTCATCATACCAGTGAAGGCGTTGGTAATGCGGAATTAACAGGGGATAAGGTAACCATGAATTTTACCAACGATTACAATGGTTTGGGAGTGGGTGCTGAACTGGGTTACCAGTTTTTGATTCACAATAAATTTGTGATTGACTTTTTCTTTTTAGGGCCTGAGATCAATTCGTCAAGAAACAATTTCAAAGCAGTGGAAGTTTCCAGCACGCTCCCATGGACTTACGGACAAGCCAATGAAGCCGAACAGGACATCCGTGATTTTGTTGATAAATTTCCCTTCGTACGAAACAAAATGAACATTATGGTTGATCAAAACAATAAGACAGTAGTTGCCGATTTTAAGGGAGCTTTACCGGGATATAGAATTGGAGTTTCTGTTGGTGTTGCATTTTGAGCTAGGAGCTAAAAGAAAGCGTCTCAAATTTTTAAGCTCCTCAAAATAAAAAAGAGATAAAGAGTTTTGTACAGACATTCTCTTTATCTCTTTTCCTTTTTAATCTCTTAGTTTAATTCGCAAACACCTTCTTCAAAATATCCGTTGTTCTTGCCATAGGATCTTTTCTGATTTTTTGCTCTTCCAAACCTACCTGATAAAAAATTCCTGCCAATGCTTTTTCGGTTACATACGCGGAAAGATCGGGGTTAATTTTATCAGCGCTGAACTTGTTATAGGTTGTAAACACAGTGTGCCAGTACTTTGTAGCATCTACTTTTTTCAGTGAAGCTTCAATTACCGGACGAAAGGCTTCTGTTAGCGAAGCGGTAGTTTTGTCTTTCAAATAATTCGTGGCTGCAAAATTGTTTCCTCGTAAAATACCCACTGCATCCTGAATGCTCATTTGCTTTACAGCATTCACAAAAATGGGCGCCGCGCTTTTTGAAGCATCTTCGGCTGCACGGTTCATAGATAAAATAGCATCATCAACCAGTTTGCCCATGCCCATGCTGCGCAATTTCTTTTCTGCTTTTTTCGCTTCTTCGGGCATCAGTATTTTAATAGCAGCATCTTTAAAAAATCCATCAGCAGCAGAAAGCTTTTGAGAAGCATTGTTGGCTCCTACATTCAAAGCTTCTTTTAATCCGCTTACAATTTCATCATTGCTCAAACTTTGTTTGGATGGAACTTTAATGATCTGATCAATTCCTCTTTTGCCTGAAGAATCTTTCTTCAAAATATTTTTGAACTGCGCCTGGGAAGCTATCGTGAGTGTTAAGGAAACAACAGCGAAAGAAAAAAGTTTTTTCATAGTTCGGTTTTATACCAGTGAAAATAATCAGTAGTAACTTAATACCGAGTTAATAACATGATTTTTTTATACGAATTGCACAAATTACTGAAAGAAAAGTAGAAACGCTTAGTAACCACTCGTGTAATTCCTTCCTTAAATTCGCTATCATGATCAGTATCTGGGAAAAGGAAACGTTTTTTGCTCCGCAGGATGTTATTATCGCCGGCAGTGGCTTTGTTGGATTATGGTCAGCCTTTTATTTAAAAAAGAAAAATCCGGAACTGAAGATCACTATTGTTGACAGTGGCTTTATTCCAACCGGCGCCAGCACCCGCAATGCTGGTTTTGCCTGTTTCGGAAGCCTCAGTGAAGTGGTGTATGATGCTCATTCCATGGGCACCGATATAATGCTGCAATTGGTTGAGATGCGTTACAAAGGATTGCAAAGGATCCAAAAATATTTTGGTAAGAATAGCATTGACTTTGAATTGTGTGGCGGTTATGAGCTTTATGATCCTTCAGGTAAAATTTCTTCTGAGCAATTGCAGGAAAATATTGGATACATCAACTCTATTTTCAAACCAATCACCCAAAAGAAGAAAACCTATAAACTGGTTGATGAAGAAATTCAATCCTTTGGCTTTGGCAATACAAAGCATCTGGTGAAAAATAATTTGGAAGGTTATCTGCATTCAGGAAAACTGGTAAAGGCATTACTGAGTAAAGTACAGGGAATGGGTGTTCAGGTTTTCACGCAAACAGAAGTAAAATCATTTGAAAAAGAAGGAGAAAAAATTGTTCTGAAAACCTCTCAGCCTCCTGATCTTTCAACCAGTCAACTTCTCATTTGCACCAATGCCTTTGCCCACAATCTTTTGCCGGAAGAAGATATTGTTCCTGCACGCGGACAAATCCTTCTCACCTCCCCTATTGAAAATCTTCCCTGGAAAGGAACCTTTCATTCCGATGAAGGATTTTATTATTTCCGCAATCTTGGTAACAAAGTTTTATTGGGCGGTGCAAGGAACAAAGCTTTTGAAGAGGAACGAACAACAGACATGAACACTTCGGATCTTATTCAATCGCATCTGGAAAATTATCTGCACGAAGTCATTCTTCCCGGCTTCAAAGGACAATACAGCATTGAACAACGCTGGGCTGGTGTTATGGCAATGGGCAGCGAAAAAATGCCCATTGTCAAAGAAGTTCAGCCGGATGTATTTTGCTGCATCCGCATGGGTGGAATGGGTGTTGCATTGGCGCCTGTGGTAGCGCAACAGGTTTCTGAAATGATGTTGAATAAATTATAACCTGATAAATTTCTCTCTTAGTTTTTGACTGCCATTCTCACCCTGAATAAAATACATTCCCGGTTTCAATTGGGTAAGGTCCAGCTTCTCTGTTTTGGAATTGATCTGAAGTTTGGAAACCAGGACTCCGTTGATCGTAACAATTGAAATGGTTTTACCCACCCAGTCGGCATGGTCGTCAAAGTTTAAAACCATTGTTCCATTAGTTGGATTGGGATAGAATCTAAAAGCAGTACTAACATTGGTTTCCTCATAAGGATCTGCAGCCACCCAGGGGG
This sequence comes from Flavisolibacter sp., assembly GCA_025936195.1. Next base: position 2,053 of record JAICTW010000099.1, on the reverse strand, counting down.
CATTCAATCCTTTACTGGAAAGCAACAAACTTCTTGGGCCGCCGGCATTGAACAAGGACAACATTCTTTGTTTTTGTCCTGCAGTAAATAAATTCATACAGGCATCATTGGTATAATCCATATAGTTCATGTACATATCGCCCAGCTGGCCATTGTCACATGTTGAGCGGAATGTACCCGGACAACCAGAAGTAAAATTTCCCTGCTTTGGCGTATCGTCCACCAGGTCGTCGCCACAATAGCTATCGCCCCAGATATGTTTTAATCCAAGCCAGTGACCTATTTCATGTGTGGCTGTTCTTCCCAACTCATAAGGAGCGGCAACATTCATAGTGCCGAACGCCGTATAGTTGATTACCACACCGTCTTTTTCCGCAGGTGCACCGGGAATACTGGAATAACCTAATAAAGTCCCCAGATCGCCTATCCATATATTCAGATAATAGCGGCTGTCCCAGGCATCATCACCACCCTGCGATGAGAATTTAATTTTATCATCCATGCCCCAGTGATAGGCACCCGATGTTTTACGAATGATGCCGGCAGTGGGTTTACCTTTTGGATCCGCTGTGGCCAGGGCAAATTCAATTCCCGCATCAGCAGCAAAAGGTTTAAAACGCAAAGGTGTATTAGCAGTATCTGCATTTTTCCTTCTGTAATCTTTGTTTAGTGCGTCAATCTGGCTTTTGATCTGTTCATCAGAAATATTTTGAGCGGCTGTTTTATAAAGCACATGAACCACCACGGGAATTTTAATAATTGCAGGAGCTTCACCACTATTCAGTTTCAAAAGTTTTTGCTTACGCACAAAACTTTCGATCTCGATTGTTTTAGCAGCAAATGAAGGATCAATTGATTTGAGCTGATCGGTGTACGTGGAGCTTGCACACTCTCTTTGTGCAAATGCGATTGTAGCAATAAATAGGCAGATACCTGACAAAATTGTCCTCATAGTTCCAGGGTTTACAGGAATACACAGGGTTTGGAACGGCGAGGTTTATTCTCGGATTGGAATAGAGGGACAGGATTTAATCAGAGATTCTAAGGAATCGGAAAACTAGGACGGTTTAAATGGGGATCTTTAATAAGAATTGGGAAGAAGCTCAAATATAGTTTCCGTTTTTAAAAAAACAAAGCAATCGGACTAATTTGTTTAACAAAAACAGATTGTTTACCGCTTTATTTTTGTTCGATGAAGAAACAGCATTGGCTTTTCCTTAGCTTATTATTTTTATTCTTTATCAGTTGCAATAACTCTGACACAACTACTAATAATACAACCGAAACTACTGCAAACACCATTCCGGTTTCCACAGTAAGTATTGTGGCCACATTGCCTCATGATACTTCTTCTTTCACTGAAGGTTTGGAGTTTTATAATAACAACTTACTTGAAAGTACAGGTCTTCCGGGAAAGTCAAAACTTTTAGAATATGATCCTTCAACTGGAAAAATTTTAAAACAAATAAAACTCGAGGATAAGTATTTTGGTGAAGGCATTACTGTACTAAACGATACCCTTTATCAAATGACTTACCAGGAACATGTCGTCTTTGTCTACGATGCCAAAACTTTTAGAAAATTGAAAGAACTACCGCTTAAAGGCGAAGGCTGGGGATTAACCAATGACGGAACAAATCTTATTGCCAGCAATGGCAGCAGCAGTTTATATTATTATCAACCCGGCACGTTTAAATTGCTGAAAGTGGTGAACGTAACAGAAAACGGCAGTGCTGTACTAAACGTAAATGAACTGGAATATGTGGATGGGTTTGTTTATGCTAATCAATGGCAGTACAATTATATTGTAAAGATTGATCCGAAGAGCGGTAATGTAGTGGCGAAATACGATTTAAGTGATATTAATGACCGTGTAAAGAGAATGGACCCAAATGCTGACTATTTAAATGGCATTGCTTACAATCATGTCACAAAGAAATTTTATGTTACTGGGAAGAACTGGCCGCAGTTATTTGAGATAAAGTTTTAAGCTTTCCCGATAATATAGATGATCGAACTGCAATGATCTTTGTCTATTAAAGCTCTCAGGTTT
>JAICTW010000364.1 GCA_025936195.1 Flavisolibacter sp. | reverse complement strand
AAACCTATGTTCCGAACCAAAAGAAATCCCGCTAACCGGCGGGATTTTAATTTAAAAGCCAAGTTTACTTCCAATATCTCCCAAAGGATTTCCACCCGATGCGTTTCCTTGTTCTGAACCACTTGTTCCCAACACCGAATCAATTTGTCCGCCGAACTGAGGGAACTTTTGTTTTACAAATCCGGAAACTACCTGTAATACTTGTTGTGCTTTGTCGGCAGGGATGCCTGTCTTTTGTACAATTTGGTTGATCAATTCATTCATGATTTTATTTTTCCAGATCACAGCAAAACAAAGGCCGTACACGCAAATAAAAACGCCCCGCAAATGCGAGACGTTTTTAAAGCGAGTTCAAAAGAATTTACTTTCCGAAAATATTATTCACAGCTCCTGAAAGCATTGGATATTTATCTACGACAAAATTTTTAATGGTCTCAATTACTTTGTTGGCTTGTTCATCGTTAAGTCCGGCCTGTGATTTTAATTTTTCAACCAGTTCGGCTACTTGTCCTGGTGCATTGTCTTTATTTAATCCAAACATAAGATCACTGATTTAATGATTAAGTATGATTTCACTGATTGTATAATTCGTGTATAAAATTCGTGTAATCATTATGCCACTTTCAGCAAGCTTAATTTGCTCTTATCAAACTTACGTTTCGCATAATCCATATCGAGGTTGAAGAACTTTTCCTTGGAAGAAGGCAATTCAAACATAGCATCAGTCAATATGCCTTCGCAAATGCTGCGCAAACCTCTTGCACCCAGTTTGTATTCTACGGCTTTTTCCACCATAAAATCTAAAACATCTTCTTCAATTGTCAGCTTGATGCCTTCCAGTTCGAACAGGCGAATGTATTGCTTGATCAACGCATTCTTTGGTTCGGTAAGAATAGCCCTTAAGGTTTCTGCATCCAAAGGATCCAAATGCGTAGCCACAGGCAAACGGCCTAATAATTCAGGAATCAATCCGAATGTTTTCAGGTCCTGTGCATTCACATACTTCAGAAGATTCTTTTTCATCATCTCCTGTTGTTCTTTGTCAACATTAAAACCGATAGTGTTGGTTTGCACACGGCGGGCAATAATTCTATCAATGCCATCAAAGGCGCCGCCGCAAACGAAAAGAATATTTTGTGTGTTAATCTTGATCAGTTTTTGTTCGGGATGTTTTCTTCCGCCTTGTGGTGGAACTAAAACATCAGTGCCTTCTAACAATTTCAACATTCCCTGTTGCACACCTTCACCGCTTACATCGCGGGTGATGGAAGGATTATCGCTTTTTCTTGCGATCTTATCAATTTCATCAATGTAAACAATGCCGCGTTCGGCCGCAGCAACATCGTAATTGCACACCTGCAACAAACGGGTAAGAATGCTTTCCACATCTTCACCTACATAACCGGCTTCCGTGAAAACAGTGGCATCAACAATGGTAAAAGGAACGTTCAATAATTTGGCAATGGTTTTTGCCAGCAAGGTTTTACCGGTCCCGGTTTCACCCACCATGATGATATTGCTTTTTTCAATTTCAATTTCATCCTTGGCTACTTCGGCTGATTTATATTGAAGGCGTTTGTAGTGATTGTAAACAGCAACAGCCAAAACCTTTTTGGCTTCATCCTGGCCGATTACATACTCATCTAAAAATTTCTTGATCTCGACCGGTTTTTTTACTGTCAGTTTGAAAGAGGAAGGGTTTGCAGATTTATCGTCGCGGACCATCAATTCCTGATCAATGATCTCTCTCGCATGCTCAACGCAATTCTCGCAAATATGTCCTTCCTGGCCGGCTATCAAAATTTTTACTTCATCCCTGCTGCGACCACAAAACGAACAGTGTAAGATATTTTTTGCCATTTAAATGTTTCTGGTACTTAATTAGAACGTTTATTTCAGCTTAAAGCTGCATTTGAGCCTACAAAAATAGAAAAATCCTTTGGGCAGACCGGCTTATTTGGGAAGATTATAAGAATTTATTAGGCGAACCGGGAGAATATACGGTTGATTCATTAGGAAAAATACTTTCTTAGACGGTAAATTCTTGTATCGGAAGACAAATGATTATTTTTTAGAATTTTTTTTAGAAGGCCTTTTGTTAGTTATAGTTGCTGCTCCATTATTTAATTCTTCAGCGAGGTCTTGTATGGTCTTTGTTTCAAATAATTGAAGAAGCTGCTTTTTGACGGGACTGTATTGGCCATGCATGGGACAAGGTTTACTATCAGAACATTCTTTTAAACCAAGAACACATTTTGTTACAACCTCATCCTCACCAATGATCTCGAGAATTTTGCGTAATGATAATTTTTTGGCTTCATTTGTAATATAAAATCCTCCATTCGGTCCCCTCGATGAGCTGATGATACAGTTGTCCTTCGTCAGCAACTGAAGAATTTTTGCAGTGAATGATTGAGGCGCATCAATGGACCTGGCGACGGCACCAATTCCCAATTTTTTTTCACTATTGCTTTTTTGGGCAATGTAAATAATCGCTCTTAAGGCATATTCGGCTTTTTTTGAAAACATTCGAACAACTTATTGCGCAATTTAATGGAATAAGAAAAACTTTTCTAAAATAAATGAAGACAATTTTGTCCTTATTTATTTATATTTAGGGTACAACTTGCTGTTTATGAAAAAAAGAAACTTCATCAACTATCTTTTAAATCCACGTAATTGGTGGCTTCCTCTGTTGATCATTTTCACTATTAGCATTGCGGGTGTAACCATGATTGGCGTGCATACGTATACCGAAGCACCACCCATTCCCGACTACATTTCGCCCGAAGGAAAAAATGTTTTTACGAAAGAAGATGTTTTAAAAGGCCAGGCTGTTTTTCAGAAATATGCTTTGATGGAATACGGGAGCATGTTCGGTGATGGAGCAAACCGCGGCCCTGATTTTACAGCCGAAGGACTGCACCAGGTATCATTGTACATGCAGGCTTACTATAATGCAAAACTAAATGGGAGTAATGCTAACAATTTAATGAAGCAAGGCATTGCAGAACAAATCAAAAATGAGATCAAGAGTAACCGTTATCAAAAGCAAAACAATAGTGTAGCACTTACCGATGCGCAGGTGTTTGCAGCAAAGGAGCTTGAAACCTATTACATCAATAAGTTTACCAATCCGTCAACTGTTGGTGCCTTCAAACCGGCAGGATATTTAACCAATGAAGCAGAAATAAAATCATTTGCTGCATTTGTATTTTGGGGATCCTGGGTTTGTGGCGTTGAACGGCCAGGTAAAACTTACAGTTACACACATAATTGGCCTTACGATCCTGCTGCAGGGAATCTTCCAAGTGCTGCCGTGGTTTTATGGAGCATCATTGGTTCGCTTGGACTGATCCTTGGATTGGGTATTGTTCTTTATTATCATGGAAGAATGGACAAACTGGATGATGAAATTTTTGTCAACAAATCACAACCCTTCATGACAAGAGCGCAGGTCCACCACTTTCAACCCGATGCCATCCAAAGAGCAACCTACAAGTTTTTTTATGCGGCCATTCTCTTATTTTTTGTGCAGGTATTGGCAGGCATACTAACAGTACATGATTTTGTTGGTTTTGTTAATTACTTTGGTTTTAATATTTCAGGAGCTTTACCAATTACTATAACACGAAGCTGGCATGTGCAATTGTCTTTACTATGGATCTCGGCATGCTGGGTAGGTGCTTCTTTTTTTGTAATGTCTTTGATCGCTCCAAAACAATCAAGGTCTCAGCTCTATCTTGTAAATGCTGTCTTTTGGTTAATCGTAGTTATGGTGGCTGGTGCTATTGCTGGAATTTGTCTCGGTCCTCATGGTTTGCTGGCAAACTGGTATTGGCTGGGCAATCAGGGATGGGAATATGTGGAGTTGGGAAAGCTGTGGCAAATCTTGTTAGCTATTGCTTTGGTATTATGGGTAGTAACCTTATATAAAGGCATCAGGCCTGTAATGAAATGGAAACAGCCCTGGGCTCTACCAAATTGGCTTGTTTATACATCAGCAAGTATTATTCTTTTATTGATCTCAGGATTTATTGCCACACCCAAAACCAATTTTGTAATTGCCGATTTCTGGCGCTGGTGTGTAATACACATGTGGGCGGACGCTTTCTTTGAAGTGTTCACCACAGTATTGGTTGGTTATTTTATGGTGCTTATGGGCCTGGTAAGCAGACAAGCGGCCATCCGTGTTATTTATCTGGCTACACTTTTGTTTTTGGGCTCCGGTTT
>JAICTW010000247.1 GCA_025936195.1 Flavisolibacter sp. | reverse complement strand
CGATATTTTTAAAATGGAAAGTCGTTCCGTAGCTAACATCATTCAACGCGGAGGCACTATTTTAAAAACGGCACGCTGTAAAATCTTTCACAAGCCGGAAGGCCGGAAACAAGCTTATGATATTTTAAAATCTCATGGCATTGATGGTCTGGTGATCATTGGTGGCGATGGATCGTTCCGCGGAGCGGTAGAGTTCAGTAAGGAATTTGATATTCCTTGCATTGGTTTGGCAGGAACGATTGACAAGGATATTATGGGAACCGATTTTACCATTGGCTTCGATACCGCTGTTAATACGGCTGTGGAAGCTATTGATAAGATACGCGATACTGCCGATGCCCACGACCGTTTGTTTATTATTGAAGTGATGGGAAGAGATGCGGGCTATATTGCTTTGCACAGTGGTATTGCTACCGGTGCGGAAAATATTTTAATCCCCGAGCGCAAGACCGACGTCGAAGATTTGATCACCTCCCTTCAGGAAAAGCAAAGAAGAAAAAAATTAGTGAACCTGATTGTTGTTGCCGAAGGCGATGAGTTTGGCGGTGCCGATGAAGTAGCCAATGTGGTTAAAGAAAGAATGCCGCAAATAGAGACCCGTGTTTGTATTCTAGGCCATATCCAGCGCGGCGGTGCCCCTACCTGCTTAGACCGTTTGATTGCAAGCAGAATGGGCTACCATGCAGTGGAATGTTTAATGAATGGAAGACACAATGTTTTTGTGGGCATTCAGAACAACAAAATGAATTATGTACCGCTTGAAAATGTAGGAAAAAGAAAAGGAACGATAAGCGACGAGTGGATGAAGATCGTGAAGATATTGGCGAGCTAAATCCCTGTTTCCTGTAGGAGAAATTTGGTCGAGAAACTTTTTCTTTCAAGTATTTTTTAAAGCAGTTAGATTTATTTTAGTAGCTGCTTTTTTAATGAGCTCTTTAAAATAAGGTTGAATGATTATGTAGTCATCTACATTACTACTATTGTCTTTCGTTGTGTCACTCACTTGTACTGCAACAATTCTATTGTGCATCGTGGAAGTGTTCTCACACAATTGCCGCCGCTTTTAAGCAACGGTTAAAAGAAGCGATCCTTGTTTTGGCGTTAGCCAAAGAAGAAACCTGGTGCTTTCAAGAACCTTCCCCTCCCTGGAGGGGAGAAGTTGATGAATGACTTTGTTGTAAACGACCGGGGTGGGTTTCTTCAATTGAAAGAATAGTCGAAATCAATAGTACACTTCGCAAGTGATGATAAGAGATAAGCATGTACAAGAGTGCGACGCAAGAGAAGCATTATAGCAGCAATATAAAATGGCTCAAAAAACAAAAATATTGAAGCGATTTCAAAAATAAAGACCATCAAATCTAAGTTCCTAACCAGAGAACAGGGAGAATATTATGAGCAAAAACGTAGATAAGTATTATCACAAGCAAATGGACAAGGAAGCCGGCATTGAACATACCTACCACAGAACTAAAATTGTAGCTACTGTTGGTCCGGCATGCGATACGTATGAAAAATTACTGGAACTGGTAAAGTGCGGCGTGAATGTGTTCCGTCTGAACTTTTCACACGGAGGTCACGATGACAAAAAGAAAATCATTGAGTACATACGTGAGATCAATGTGAGAGAACCCTACAACATTTCTATTTTGGGCGATCTGCAGGGTCCAAAGCTCCGTGTTGGCGAAATGGAAAATGGAGGAATTGCTATTGAACCCGGAGACATTCTTACGTTCACCAATGAAAAATTAATAGGCAACAAGGACCGTATTTATGTTTCCTATCCTAATCTGCATAAAGATGTAAAAATTGGAAATAAGATTTTGATTGACGACGGTAAATTAGAAGTGCAGGTAAAAAAAATATTGAAGAATAATGATGTTGAAGTGGAAGTGACCATGGGCGGATTTCTGTCTTCTAAAAAAGGCGTTAACCTTCCCGATACCAAAATTTCATTGCCTGCTTTAACGGAAAAAGACCTGGTTGTCCTTGAGTTTATCATTGAGCAGGAATTAGACTGGGTGGCGCTTTCCTTTGTAAGAAGTGTGAGAGATATAACCCTCCTCCGTTACAAATTGGATGAAAAGAAAAGCAAGACCAAGATCATTGCAAAAATTGAAAAGCCCGAGGCCATCAACAACCTCCGCGATATTATTGTAGAAAGCGATGCCGTAATGATTGCCCGCGGCGACCTGGGCGTTGAATTGCCTGTTGAACGCATTCCGATGATCCAGCACAACATTATTGCCAAATGCATTCACCGTGCAAAGCCAGTGATCGTTGCCACGCAAATGATGGAAAGCATGATTGACCGCAGCAAACCAAACCGAAGCGAGATCACCGACGTTGCCAATGCGGTACTGGAAGGCGCCGATGCAGTAATGCTGAGTGCTGAAACAGCAACCGGACAACATCCAAAGCTTGTTGTGGAAACCATGCGCAAGATTATTATGGAAGTGGAAAGAACAGAATACCGTTACGACCGCGAAGAAAGTTTAACTCCTCAACCCCACTCTCCTTCTTTTTTAAGCGATGCTATTTGTTACAATGCCTGCAAGCTGGCAAGTGATGTTAACTCCGATGCATTGGTCGGTATGACCCAAAGCGGTTATACGGCATTCATGCTAAGCAGCTATCGCCCAAAAGCTCCTTTGTTCATTTTTACAAAAGAGCGTTTCCTGGTAAATCAGTTGAGCCTGAGTTGGGGCGTTCGTGCATTTTATTATACAGAAGAAGATAGTTTAGATGAGATCATCTTCGATCAGATTGATATTTTGAAAGAAAGAGGATTTTTAAAGCCAGGCAATATTGTAGTGAATACAGGAAGTACGCCGGTGCATTTACATTTGCCAACGAACGTGGTAAAGATCACCAAAGTGGAATAGCAACAGAGAAATTTATTATCAGTTTTTCATGATAGAGACGCAAAATTTGCGTCTCTATTTTTATTTGAAACCAATCTCAAAGAACAATCACTTTAATCATTTCCAGACAAGCAGAATGATGGCAGCAACTATTTGTCCCACTACATGATAAAGTCCGTCAATGAAATGAAGCGATGCGGGTTTATTCAAATACAAATAGGTCATGCTGATGGTTAGTGCTGAAAAGCAAACGCCGGTGGTCAAGCCCAGTTTTATGCCGGAAAGTGCTCCCCCTGTCAATGCCATTTTATTGATAAGAATTGCCAGGCCTGCAACAATGATGATGGTCCAGATAAATCCGAGAAACATGATCATGCCTACACCTTTTTTCGCTTCCGGATTGGTGGTGTCAATCTTATGATTGCGTATCCATGGATTTTGAAAAAGCAAAGAATACCAGATTGCTCCTATAATAAAATAAGCAATGGCAGCAACCAGTATGTGCAGCCAGTTAAGGTTTGATAGTACGTCCATGATTGTGGTTTTGGTTATGAAAGAAAAGGTAAAAACAAAAATTTAGAACTCATAATCCCTTCAACTACTAAGCCACCACTAACATTTGACCTTTCCAAAAGAGTATCTATATTTATAAATCACATCACCAGTTTTCTCATGTGGAGACGAATTCTTGCTTATTTTTTGTTTGCACTCGGATTTTTGACAGTAACCTTCTTTAGAAAGTATTCCGGTGAAGTCATTCCACATCCTTTTCTATTTTATTTATTGGGATTTATTATGTTTTTAGGCGGGTTTTTATTTCTGCGATACACAGCAACCAGCAAGGAGATTGTTTTGCAAAAACAAATGGAAGAAATAGTCAGGGATTTGAAAGAGAAAGGTGAAAAAATCAGAGTTGATCTTTCAAAATGCACCATCAAAGAAAATAATTACACGGAGGACCGGGAAAAATATCAGCACCCAAATGAAATTTTGACATTTGTCTTTGAAAGACAAATTCAGATTTGGAATTCCATGGGTGGTGGTTCATGGCGAAACATGGAGCAGACCCATGTTGAACAAACCGTATTAGTTTACTATCACCACAACAGTCGCACGGGAGAAACAGAAAAATTCGTAAGCAGGGTTATTCCAAGGAATAAGATCACATTGTCTTTCTATCTTGACAGTCAAAAGGAAACAAATCTTTATGTTGATAAAACAAATCGCAGCAAGTATTATTTCGATCTTGATTTCTTGAACAATTAATTCTTACCGCTCTTTAAAGAACAGGAAACGAAGCAGATCAGACCAGTTCCTTCAAACACAAACGAAATATCCACATAGATTTCAAACAAATACATTCGCCTGGTATTGTGTTTATCTTGCGCCCCAAATCAGTTGTGCTATGAAACGTTTTTTCCAGCTTGCTTTTCTGATGTTTGTTTTTGGTTCCTGCACTTCCACCCGCAATGCAAGTTCAAAAAAGGACGATGGAAAGATTAGTGTAAATTTTGTTCAAATCAATGATGTGTACGAGATCGCTCCGCTATCCGGAGGAAAGGAAGGTGGCATGGCAAGAGTGGCTACCCTGAAGAAAGAGTACCAGCGAAAAAATCCCAATACATTTTTAGTGATCGCCGGCGACTTTGTTAGTCCTTCTGTGTACAATAGTTTGCAATACGAAGGAAAGCCCATTCGCGGCAAACAAATGATTGAAGCCATGAATGCCGCCGGAATGGACTTTGCCATTTTCGGCAACCATGAATTTGATATTAAGGAAAACGAATTGCAGGACAGGATCAATGAATCCAATTTTCAGTGGATCTCCTCCAATGCCTTTCACAAAACAAGATCAGGAATTATTCCATTTACCTATCGCAATACCACCATTCCCAAAACCTATGTTCTGAATGTAAGAGATGCCGATGGCACTACTGCAAAAATCGGTTTCATTGGCGTGGTACTTCCTTTTAACAAAGCCGATTATGTGAGCTACACGGATGCTTTGTCCTCTGCAAAAGAAATGTACAATCAATTGAAAGATTCCGTGGATGCTGTTGTGGCCATCACACATCAATCTATTCAGGAAGATGAAGTGTTGGCAAAGGAAATTCCGGGGCTGGCTACCATACTAGGCGGACATGAACACGATCAGCGTTTCGAAAAGGTCGGCAATATTTATATCACGAAAGCTTTGGCAAATGCAAAATCTGCTTACGTAATCAATCTTCAGATCAATAAAAAGAAACACAAAATAAAGGTCACGCCTAAGCTGGAAGAGATCAATGAAAATGTTGCTATCGACAGTACCACCAACGCCGTCGTTGAAAAATGGCAGGACATTGCCGAAAAAAATTATGCTTCGCTTGGCTTTGATGCTAAAAAAGTT
>JAICTW010000343.1 GCA_025936195.1 Flavisolibacter sp. | reverse complement strand
AAATTGTCTGCGTCACCGCGGCCCTGAAGCAGAAGGCATTTGGACCAATGATGAAAATACAATTGCCTTAGGCCATTTACGGCTAAGCGTCATTGACCTGAGTAAAGAAGCAGCGCAGCCAATGGCATATCTAAATCGCTACCGTATCATTCACAATGGCGAATTATACAACTATATCGAGATCAAAAAGCAACTTCAACAGAAAGGGTATCATTTCAATTCGCAATCCGATACGGAAGTAATTGTTGCTGCTTATGATGCGTGGGGAAATAGTTGTCTTCAGCAATTTGACGGTATGTTTGCTTTTGCCATTTGGGACGAGCAGGAAAAAAAAATGTTTGCAGCAAAAGACCGTTTTGGTGAAAAGCCTTTCTTCTTTTTTTATGATCAGGAGCAGTTTTTATTTGCTTCGGAAATGAAGGCTTTGTGGAGCATGGGAATACCAAAAGAAGTGAACAAATCCTTGCTCTATAATTTTTTGAGCATTGACTATACCTCGAATCCTGCCGATCCGCAGGAGACGTTTTATCAAAACATATATAAACTGCCTGCTGCTTCTTTTGTTGCTTATTCGTTATACAATAATCAAGTTGAAATCCAAAAATACTGGCAGGTATATGCCGAAACAATAACGATCTCTGAAAAAAATGCTATTGAGCAATTCAAAGATTTATTAAACCGCTCAGTGAAAAGAAGATTGAGAACGGATGTATCTATCGGCAGCAGTTTAAGTGGTGGATTGGATAGTTCTTCAATTGTGGCGATTTGCGATCGGCAGGTTTCAGATCATTACAGCCATAAATGTTTTACAGCTTTTTTCAAAGGTTTTGAAAAAGATGAATTGAAATATGCAGAGATGGTTGCTAAACAGTTTGGGCTGGAACATTTTGTTGTTGAAATGCACGACACGGATATCGTTCAGTTGATGAATGAGGTCATGCGTCATCAGGAGGAACCGATTGGTTCTGCCAGCGCTTTGGCACAATACAAAGTTTTTGAAACAGCAAAACAAAATGGTGTTACAGTTGTGTTGGATGGCCAGGGTGCAGATGAGATTTTAGCAGGTTATTATAAATACTATAAATGGTTTTGGCAGGAACTATACCGGAATAAAAAATTAAATAAAAGCAAAGAGCTGAAAGCAGCTAAGGCATCAGGCATTGCTGAATCATTTGGATTGAAGAATAAATTAGCTGCTTTGTACCCCGACTTTGCTGCAGGTATTTTGCAAACACGCAAATCAAAAAAAGCTTTTCACCATCCTGATCTGAACAGGGATTTTGCTTTTGCAAACAAGCAAAGCTTTTATTACACCACTCCATCTTCATTTGATCTGAATGGTGCTTTGTACTACAACACATTTGTGAACGGACTGGAAGAATTGCTTCGCTTTGCAGACAGAAACAGTATGGCGCATGCTGTTGAAGTACGACTTCCTTTTTTAGATCATCAGCTTGTTGAATTTTTATTTTCGCTTCCTTCTGAATTTAAAATTCATAATGGCTGGACAAAATGGATATTGAGAAGATCGGTTGAAGATGTTTTACCGAAAGAAATTGTTTGGAGAAAAGATAAGATTGGATTTGAGCCGCCTCAAAAAAAATGGATGGAACAAAAAAATGTACAGGAAGCTATTCGCGAAGCAAAAAAGAAATTGGCAGACCATCATATTTTACAAGCTAATGCTGCTGATAAAAAACCAAAGCCGCATAATGCTTATGCGGCTGGTAGCCGGGATTGGAAATATTGGTCGGCTTCTTTTTTATTTGATTAAGCCTTATTATATTTTTTGTCCACCTTAATACTGCCATAGCTGTCGGCGGTGATGTTCACCCAGTGCTTTTCATCTTCCAGGATAATATGATAAAATGTTCCTTCTTCTGAAGCCTCTTCGGTTACACCGAATATTTTTTTGTCGGAGAATTTGGATTTAACCTTCGACAGCACAAGAATGGGTAGCCCTTGTTCTTTGTAGTAACGAAGCGTTCTGATAATGTTCCCTTCTTTGTCATACGTAATGCGGGAAAGGATTGAGTTTTGAACAAATTTTACCTCGTAGGACTGTTCATTTTCTGTCCAGGCAACATCCTGCACATGAGGAAAGGTTTTATTGAAGGCTTCTAAAACTTTTGCATTCGGGTCGTCGGCCATTGCGCGGAAACTAAAAGATGCAAATACAATCGCTGCTAAAAAGATCTTTTTCATGGTTGTGGTTTTTATGATTTAGTAAATAATTTACCAACGAAGCTATTCGTAAAAACAAGTGAAGTCAATTAGTTTTACACTGTTGGTGTTAATGAAAGCAAAACTTCTTAATACAAACTGAGTTTGTGATGAACACTGTCAGCAAAGAGGAACTATTCGATGATAAGCGGACAAAAATCCATGTGAGCAGAAATCAAAATGTTACACTTGTAGCTTTAAGGCGTTGTTAATGTATAGAAGCGGTGAAGACCTGAATGGTGAATGGCCATCCCGAGAGCATGGGGAGTGAATGGAAGAGTTCTTTAGGTTGTTGATTTTTTATGATAGGCTGATGCGAAATTAATAGGCGATCTACAGATGCCAGTTCCTTACATAAGTTTCGATAATCTCTTTCGCTCTAACGATTGTTTATTCTGTGATGAATGTCAGGACTATTAACTTTCTACTGTTGACTCTCTGACGATTCACCATTCACGTTTCAGATTTCAGCATCTTTGTGAACTAAAAAATTAATTATGGAGCTTGGAACTAAATTCATTCATGCCGGAGTAGAACCTGACCCATCAACCGGAGCGATCATGACACCTATTTATCAAACTTCAACTTTTGTGCAGGCAGCGCCAGCCCAACATAAAGGTTACGAATATGCAAGAAGCCAGAACCCAACAAGAACTGCGCTGGAAGCAGCTTATGCAGAAATTGAAAACGGAAAATATGGATTGGCCTTCAGCAGTGGCGTAGCTGCAACCGACGCCGTAATTAAATTATTACAACCGGGAGATGAAGTGATTGCTGCCGCTGATATGTACGGCGGAACGTATAGGATGTTCACGAAAATATTTTCGAAGTTCAACATTAAGTTCCATTATGTGAACATGCAGGATGCAAACAACATTAAATCTTATGTCAACAGCAATACCAAACTCATTTGGATGGAAACACCAACCAATCCTTTAATGAATATTGCAGACATTGCTGCCATTGCTAAAATTGCCAAACAGCATAAGATCATTCTTTGCGTGGACAATACCTTTGCTTCTCCTTATTTGCAAAATCCTCTTGATCTCGGCGCTGATATTGTCATGCACTCGGCAACAAAATATTTGGGTGGGCACAGCGATGTGATACAAGGTTGTTTAATGATGAACGATGATCAGTTAAGAGAGCAATTGTATTTCATTCAAAAATCAACCGGTGCAATTCCGGGGCCGATGGATTGTTTTCTGGTGCTTCGCGGAATTAAAACCCTGCACGTTCGCATGCAAAGACATTGTGAGAATGGCGAAAAGATTGCTCTCTTTTTACGCAATCATCCGAAAGTTGAAAAAGTATATTGGTG
This sequence comes from Flavisolibacter sp., assembly GCA_025936195.1. Next base: position 820 of record JAICTW010000343.1, on the reverse strand, counting down.
CGGATTTGAAGATCATCCGAATTATGATATTGCCAAAAAGCAAATGCGTGGCTTTGGTGGTATGATGAGCTTTACTTTAAAGGACGATAGTGTTGAAGAAGCAAAAAGAGTTCTGTCATCAACCAAATTATTTGCACTGGCCGAAAGTTTGGGTGGCGTGGAATCATTGATCAATCATCCGGCAAGTATGACGCATGCTTCTATTCCAAGAGAAGAAAGAATTAAAAATGGACTGACTGATTCGCTGATCCGTTTGAGTGTAGGCATAGAAGGAGCAGAAGATCTGATCAATGATCTGAAACAGGCGATTGGATAAGGGTTGATGTTTTTTATACGAAGTTCGTACTGGTTTCAACACTTCTTTACCGGAGAGAAATAGTTTCAACCTCGAGACGCAGAGAACGCAGGAAAATTTGAGGATTCTTTTGCGTTCTCTGCCTCTTCTTTGCACTTGGGGTGCTGAGATTGAGATACTTCGAATAGAAAACTCTTGAATATTGTAAAGATGCTTGCACAATAAAATTGTTTTTCCAGGAATAACTCTCCAACATTCATTCAGCAATTAAACAATTGACAATTCAACAGTTCATTCCACTTCAATCATCAACTCATCTTCGTTCACGAACAACTGTCAATGAATAAGGTGGCAGTTCAATCAAACCATCTTGAATTATTTTTTCCTCCGGTGATAAGCTTCTTGAAGGGCGGCTGTTTGCTCCATTCACATGCCATTGATATTCTTTGCCCGAATACTGATAACAGCTAAGAGGAAAATGTAATGGAGTGTTTTTGTTCCCTCTCTCCACATCAATATTTATTT
>JAICTW010000198.1 GCA_025936195.1 Flavisolibacter sp. | reverse complement strand
TTAAGTAACGTATTGCTGAATCGGGTCGTAAAGTTTGCTCGTAGTACAATGCCATCAGGCGTCGCCAATCTACTTGTTGTTTTGCACTGGCCTGCTGCATACGGTTTGTCATGCCGCTAAGAAGACGGAACATGGAAGCAAAATCTTTTTTCCGGCTGTAGATCTCTGCCAACTGCAGCTTCACATTTTGCGCATCTTCTATTTCATATCCTTCGCGATCATTTAATGAAATGCTTTTCAAAGAAAGCCGCTCGGCTTCATCCAGACGGTTTTGCGCCATTAACGCTCTTGCCTTGTTGCCATACACCACTCCGTAAATTTTGTCCATAAAAACAGGCCCCAGAGAATCCTTATTGCGATTGGCAATCTCCAGTGCCTTATCAAAATATAGCATGGCACTGTCGTATTTTTTTAGCCAGATAAAGCACTCGCCAATATTGCTTTGAATTTCCTGCTGTTGCAACACCACGGCAGATGTTTGCGGCGCACAGGTTTCCTGCAAGGCATAGGCTTGTTTAAAATAGTTGAGCGATGCCTGATAGTTCTGCTGACGGAATAAAACCATGGCAATATTGTAATTGAACGCCGTTCTTTCGCAGGGACTCAAATGAGCATCGGCCAGGTTTTTAGCCCTGAAAAAATATTCATTGGCCTTGCTGTATTGGTTGAGGCGGTAAGCAATCTGACCTCCAAAAAGCAACAGACCTACATAAGTACGCGGATAATAATTTTGCAGTTCCGCAGTATTGTATCTGGCCAATGCCGAATCAATCATTTGGGCTGTGGACTTATTATCGGAAGTAAAAAAATAGTAGTAAAGAGATTTGAGGTCAAAACGGGCTGCTTTGGGATAAACGGTTACATTACTGAACCGCGTCAATGCCGAATCGAAATAATGAAGGGCCCTGGTGGTGTCTTTATCCTGATATAAAAGGCTGAACGAGGAATCAACGAAGGAATGTTTCCAGTAGGCTAGTTCTTCTTTTTCGTTGGTTTTATTTTGGCGGCAGGATGCAACAGCTATTAGTACCAAAAGAACCACACAGCTAACTGGTTTAAACATGACGGCGTTTTTCAGAGGATTCAAAAGCTACAAAAATAAGCGGCCAGAAACAGCAGGGGATTTATATCGGTGGATATGGAGATTTAGAGGTTTAAGTCAGCGAAAAGGAAAACGGATGATGGTTGGTAAAGGCTCTTTGAAATTATGGATGCTTGCTACTAAGCTTCAATTAAAACAGTAATTTGTTTCCAACAATTTCTCCTTATGATCTTTCAACATGCGGTTCCTATTCTTTATGCTGCTGATGTAAGCAAAAGCATTCATTATTACACGGAGGTCCTTGGCTTTACCAACCATTGGACCTGGGGCGATGCTCCGGGTTTTGGCGGCGTTAGCAAGGATGGCGTAGAGCTTTTCTTTTGCAAAGACGGACAAGGACATCCGGGCACCTGGATCTCTGTTATGGTAAACGATGTAGATGCACTCTATCAAAGAATACAGGAAAAGAAAGGCAAGGTGCTCTCGCCTCCGCAAGATATGGAATGGGGACTAAGAGAAATGTTAGCGGAAGATCCCGACGGTCATGTCATTCGCTTTGGACAAGGCCGCACCTCCGATAAAAAAAGTGAGGCTTTGCCCGGAGGTATCCGCATTGTGGAACGCCTGCCAACAACCGGTGAATATGAAGCATTGATACAATCGGTGGGCTGGAAAGGGCAACCGGCACAAAGAACAGAAAAAGTTTTAGAGGCACCGGTGTATGCCCTGGTTGCAGAAGAAGAAGGAACCGGCAAAGCCATTGGTTGTGTTTTGCTGCTTGGAGATGGCGCCAGCTTTTTTTATATAAAGGACATGATGATCCACCAGGACTACCAGCGAAAACATATTGGTACTGCGCTTATGGAAAAACTGAATGAGTGGATAGAATTGCACGCACCCCCGGAGGCATTGATAGGATCGTACACAGGTGAAAACCTTGCACCTTTTTACCGGCAGTTTGGTTTCCGGCCTTCGTTTGGAATGTGCAGGCGGAAGTGAAAAAGAATAAAGGTTTTAATTACGGTTGTAACCGTAGTTGCACACTACGGACAGCATGGGACGGAGAACGTAGCGACAAAAAAAGGGTAATGTAAGACGCCATGCACAAGAATTGACTGAAGCTTTTCCGAAATGCTGTTTTCATACTATTTCCATACATCAGCCATGCTTTCGCTATGCCTTTACTATGGCTTTCCTATACAGTATAGGGTGAGGTTTTTTGTGACAGGGTGATGCTAAACCAGGGTTTACCTTGTCGTGCTACCAAGGAAGCATGGTAGATGGTGAGGGGAAGCCCGGTAACTATATACCTGTTAGACCATGAGGATAAAAAATTATAGTAGGGCATGTAAATAATTGGCGGTATCTATTAGCCCCACCTTTCTTATTTGATTCAAAACTTCAAATTCGTCCAACTTTGGATTTTTTTTATTTAGCACCATTTCTTTAAATGCCGCGATTGCCTGTTCCTGATTTAAATCTATAATGTCGGTTAAGAAATCGTCCGCAGTTTTTGCACTTAAACCATGAAATCGTAAATACTCTTCCGGGAAGTCTTTAATATTATTAGTGACGATAAGATTTGCATTTGTTTTTATAGCTGCGGCCAATACATGCCTGTCATCTTTATCTGGTAATTCCAGATGCTCTATTAAACCTTCATAATTTATTACAAGGGCATCCGGGAAGCCGCATTCGCTTTTTCAACTCTTTTATTGGCCTCTTCTTCGGAAACGCCTTTTTCTTGTGTAACTCTCTTCCATTCGTCAAATATGTGATTGCTCCATTTTGGAGTGTATAAATCATAATAGGCAAACCAAAAAAGTAAATCCCTGATAATAACAGGATATACTACATTGGTATCTAATACAGCAGTAAAACGGACGCTATGAATCATACAAACCTGCTTCTTCGTCGGAGTTCATAATATCTATAATATATTGCTTCTGTTGCTTTTTCAGCTCTTGTTTGTATTTCACGATGTCTTCAAATTTTATTCTCCTGTGCTTCCCAACTTTTGTGAAATCAATTTTTCCCTCTTCCAATAACTTTACCAGATGAGGTCTTGAGCAGCCTAAAATTTCTGCCGCTGCCTGTGTAGTAAGCTCTGCGGCTACAGGAACAATAGAAATGAGTTTGCCTTCGCCCATTGCTTTTAGTATATCGCCTAAAAGCTTTAAAGCACTTAGAGGAATTTTGATTTTGTCATTCGTTTCCTCTATCTCAATTTCAGGCTCTTCTGATTGAATTTGTTCTATTACCGATGCTAAAATACTATAAGACTGGCTGGCAACCTTTTGTTCTAATTTAGATGGTCTCTTTAGTTGTTCGAATACTTGCATGGGAAACGGTTTTGATCAGCAAACTTAAACGAAATAATCGAAACAAACAAAATACACGAAAACCCTGCCAGTTTTGAAACAAGTCTTTTATGTTCAATCTAAGCGCCTCAGCAATGCTTTCAGGTAAGTATATAAGCATTGCGCCTACCCTGTTCTAAAGAGCTGGTGGCAATGCCGGGGGATAAGGCCCGTGCGGCTGATGAAGTTGGATGACTTCGGCGGCAGGCCTTTCGAGGCCGCTGTTCGATGGTGAACCGTGATAGACAGGGAGGTTTTCATGAGAGCAGTTTTTTTACCAATTCGATGTCTATCTCTGCGTCCTCTGACTGGGTTGTAAGCTCTTCTACCAACAAATGGCGTTTGTTGCTGTCGGGCTCTGTGCGGAGCTTTTCTATTAGTTGTTTGAGGTTTTGATTGCGTTGTTCTGCTGAAGCAAAAAATTGCTTTAGCAAATGAATGAGTTCGGGAGAGTAGAGGTTTTGATGCGTGATGAGGCTTTGACCATTGAAGTTGTGAATATGGAGTATCATAGCAGGTATTTTAATTGTTATTGAAGTTTTGATGATTTTCGTTTTGAGGCTGGTGCCTTCTGTATATAGCCTTTGAGGGCTTTGGTAAGCTGCTCAAATTTCTTTGACATTAATTTTCTTCGTTTGCGAAGGTGAAAGAGAAAGAAATTTTGCATACTTACATATTTGTCATTGCGAATATAACAAATAATGACATATATGTCATTAATGAAAACATAGTTTATTCTCATCTTGAGGTCCAATGAACCAAATCAGGGATAATAAACTGCTAAAAAAGATTGCTGTCGTTATAAAACAGTTACGGGAAGAGAAAGGGTTAAGCCAGGAGCAAGTGTATAACGATACCAATATTCACGTTGGCCGGATTGAAACTTCGAAAACTAATATCAGCGTAAGCTCCCTTTCTTCCTTGTGTAAATACTTTAAGATAAAGCTTTCCGATTTTATGAAGATGGTGGAAAATGCTTGACCCGAGTCCAGGCGGAGACCGGCTGCAAAGGAAAGTAGTTAGAGGGGTGGTAGTGTAAGAGCGGTGGTTATGAATGAAGTTGTGTTTGTTACTTTAGGCTTATTCAAATTACAGTTATCGAAAAATTGATTGAGCATATTATTGCGTACCATGCATTGGGTGAAGAGGCTTTGCATGCTGTAAAGGAAAGTTTTACAGAAGTTGTTCTTGCCAAAAACGAATACCTGGTGACAGAAGGAAAAACCTGCCGGCATATGTATTTTCTTCAGCAGGGCGCTTTGCGTGGGTTTTACCAACTGGAGGATAAAGAGATCACTCACTGGTTTGCTTTTGAGAATGATTTTGTTACTTCTTTTCACAGCTTCATTACGCAACAACCTGCCGTTGAAAACATACAGCTGCTGGAAGGAAGTATATTATGGAGCATCTCCAAAGAAAGGCTGAATGATCTGCTCAACCGATTTTCTGAAATTGAACGGTTGGTGCGAATCGTTTATGAGAACTATTACATAAGGCTGGAAGAACGGTTTGTGAATGCTCAATTTAAAACTGCTGCTGAACGCTACCAGCAGCTTTTAGAACAATTACCGCATATTATTGAGCGAGTCCCTTTGGGATATATTGCTTCTTATCTGGGCATCAGCCCCGAAACGCTGAGCCGCGTCCGCGGACGCATTTAACATAGCTTGTTTTCTTTTTGACCTATGTCAAAAACTGGTATTGGTGACCAAAATAGCTTTGGATTCATAAAACAATTTTTATGGAACCAAAACAGATTCAAAAACCTTCGGTGGCTTTTATTGGTGCTTCGTGGATGGCATTGATCGTTGGCATACTGGCGTTCATTATTGGATTATGGAATGCCGATATGGAGCTGAATGAAAAAGGCTATTATTTCACAGTGCTGATGTTTGGATTGTTTGCGGCGATTTCTGTTCAAAAGGCAGTGAGGGACCAGCTTGAGTGCATACCTGTTACCAGTTTGTATTATGGAGTGGCGTGGTTTGCGACGATCTTATCGATTGTATTAATGACGGTGGGTTTATGGAATTCCAGTCTTTTAAAGAGTGAAAAGGGATTTTATGCAATGTCGTTTTTATTGAGCTTGTTTGCAGCGATTGCCGTGCAAAAGAATACAAGAGATTTGAAACTAGTAGAGAAGAATGGAGATGATTGTAAGGGGAAGACGTGTTAAATGTTCGTAGGCAAACGACAACTGGAAAGGATATGATGGTCCATCACGACTACCAGCGAAAACATATTGGTACTGCGCTTATGGAAAAACTGAATGCGTGGATAGAACTTCACGCACCAACGGAAGCATTGATAGGATTATACACGGGTGAAAACCTTGCACCCTTTTACCGGCAGTTTGGTTTTAGGGCTTCGTTTGGAATGTGCAGGCGCAAATGAAAGAGCAAATGGGGGCGAGGTGATTATGCCTGCCCGACGAAGCTTCCACCTTCGTTAAAACTGCGATGGATAAATTAGCGAAGGCGGGTACTGAGCGGCATTACTACTATGATGCTTCTGTTGT
>JAICTW010000236.1 GCA_025936195.1 Flavisolibacter sp. | reverse complement strand
TACTTTCTCAGCAACTATTCACCTCACAGTGTTAAGTACAATCAATAACTCAATAATCCCAATTTATTTAAAGCATAAAACGCACAGGTAATGTGCAGTGATTGAACAATTTTATTTTCCCGCAGCATTTGTTTGAATTCATCAATAGTGTGGACCAGTACTTCTACATCTTCGGTTGCATCTAATTTTTGTTCGGACACTTTTCTTCCTCCTTTCGCCAAAAATATGTGCATGTAATTGGTGCTGGTGGCAGGATTGGGCGATACTTTTCCCAGTTCTTCAATCGAATCAAACTCGTATCCTGTTTCTTCTTTCAACTCCCTTGCAATGGCCTGCTCCGGTGTTTCGCCTTTGTCAATCACCCCGCCGGGAAGTTCCGTGCTGATCACCCCCAACCCATGACGGTACTGACGCACCATCAACACTTTGTTATCTTCCGTTAATGCAAATGCCGTGGCCCAGTCCGGATATTCCAAAATATAATAGTCATGATGCTTTCTTCCATCCGGTAATTCACAAACATCCTTACGAACATTCAGCCACGGCGCTGAAAATAATTTCTCTGACTTAACAACTTTCCATTCCATAACTTAAAACTTAATACTTACAACTTCAAATTTAAACCCATCCCTTTCGTTCCCTCAACGCTGTTATATGTGCCACATGATGACGGCTGTGCCAGGCATACATTCCGAGGAAATGCCAAAGCGTAAATTCCTTTTTGTGCTCTGGATGAAACAAGGTCTTCTGCCAATCTCCATCTGTAAACGATTGCAAAAATTCGTGCCAGCGTTGATGCAAGGCATAGAGTAATGTTATGGAAATATTGACCGGAAGTTTTTTTACATCTGCCAATTTTGCCCAATCCTTTTCTTCGTAAGGTTTGATCGTTGGAGTATTTTCTGTGTAACCCAACTTAAAACGTATGTAAGCATTGATGTGACTGTCCGCCACATGATGCACTAGTTGATGAACTGTCCACCCTCCTTCCCTGTACGGTGTTTGCAATTGCTGTTCATCTAAATTGTGTACAGCATTTTCAATGGCGTTCGGAAGAAATTTAATATCGGCCAGCCATTGCTCTTTTAATTTTTCGGAAAATGGTTGCGGCTCATACTTGCCGATGGGATAACGAATATCTGTTTCTATTTGCATGGTGACAATTTAGTCAAGTACTTGCAACAACTCAACATCAAATTGCAAAGTGGCGCCTCCGGGAATGCCTCCTGTTCCATTATCTCCATAAGCATAATCAGAAGGGATCCATAATCTCCATGTACTTCCTTCTTTCATCATGGGTATCACCTCCTGCCACCCTTTGATCAATTGCGTTAACCGTGCAGTAAAGGGTTGATTTCTTTTGTAAGAACTGTCAAATTCATTTCCATTTAAAAGACTGCCGCGATAATGTGCTTTGATATTGCTATTGGCCCTGGGTTGTTTGCCTTCACCTTCTTTCAAAATTTGATATTGAATTCCATTAGGCAATTCAGCAACACCTTCTTTTGTTTTATTTTCAGAACGAAATTTTTCTCCTGCTTCTTTTTCTGCTTTGATTTTTTCGGAACGAAAGCCGAATAATTTATCCTGTAATGACATGCTTTATTTATTTTGTTCAGTCAATGTTTTATACAATTTCAGATATCAAATCTCCAGTGTCAAATTCACTAATCTTCTCTCAATGATTTTCCTGTTAAATGAATGAACACATCTTCCAGGTTGGCCTGCTTCACTTCTTTCGGACGTTCAAAACCGGTTGCCACCAATTCATCAATTAATTTATCGGGAGTGTTCAATGCCACAATTTTACCGGAATCAACAATAGCCACACGATCGCATAAATATTCCGCTTCATCCATATAGTGCGTCGTGATGATGACAGTAGTTCCTCTCGATTGAATGTGCTTCACCAAATCCCACAAATTTCTTCTCGCCTGGGGATCCAGTCCGGTTGTGGGTTCGTCCAAAAAAATAATTTTCGGATCGTTGATCAATGTAGTGGCAATGGAGAAGCGTTGCTTTTGTCCGCCGCTCAATTCTTTCACTTTTGCTTTTGCTTTATCACGCAGGTTCACGCTGTCCAACAATTCCATAGCATTGATCTTTCGATTGTACAAACCTGCAAACAAATCAATCAATTCAATCAGGCTAAGATTAGGATAATAACCGCTGGTTTGCAATTGCACACCAATGATCTTTTTTATTTCCTGAGGATGTTTGTCCAGGTCAATGCCGTCAACAATGATCTTTCCTTCTGTTTTTTCGCGAAGGGTTTCGATGATCTCCAACGTTGTGGATTTACCGGCGCCATTGGGTCCCAGCAAACCAAAAATTTCATTTTCATACACTTCAAAGCTGATCCCTTTTACGGCTTCAAAGCTTCCATAATTTTTTACAAGATTTTCTACAGAAATGATCACATTGCTATTGGCCATGAAATGAATTTGGTGCAAATTTCTGTAAACTGATTGATTGGCAAAGTTTATTTGGAAAGAAGGTGAAAGTTTCAGGTTCTGTAAGTTATAAATCAGATTTTAGGTTTAAAGTAGTAGTGGGCGGATAATTGTAGCAGTAAGAGGATTGTTGATTAGAAAACTGTCGGAACATTTTTTTGATATTCTTTGGTTTTGTTGATAATGTACCAAGCAACATTGCTACTGTCATCTTCTGTTAGTCCTCACTTCATGTTTATCAAAAATCAGGAACAACTAATTTCGTTCAAATTCTTCAAATGAAAATCTCGTTCTGGTCCATCGGTAAGGCACACGACAGTTATGTAAAAGAAGGTATTGCTGAATTTACCAAACGCGTTTCCAAATATTTTCCGGTGGAGTGGACGATCATTCCTGTTCCAAAAAATTCAGGCATGCTTTCGGAAATGGATCTGAAAAAAAGAGAAGGTGAAATTATTTTACAATGGCTGAAGCAAGATGATTACCTCATAGCACTGGATGAATATGGAAAACAATTTTCATCAGAAGCACTCTCGCAGTTTTTACAAGAAAGAGCTTCGGCCAGCACAAAGCATCTTGTGTTTCTGATTGGCGGCGCATTTGGATTGGACGCCGTTGTTTTAAAAAGAGCGCAGCTCAAATGGTCGCTTTCACAATTAACCTTTCCGCATCAGTTAGTACGCTTGATTTTAGCAGAACAGGTGTACAGGGCCTGCACTATCTCAAAAAATGAAAAATATCATCACAGGTAAGATTATACAAATTAGTTAACCCAGAAGTTTTTCTACTTCTCTTTTAAAAGCCGGAAGGTGTTGGCTAATGATATTCCAAAGTATTTCATCAGAAACGGAATCATAACCATGAATAATACGGTTCCTCGTATCTACAATTTTTCTCGAATTCTCAAGTTCGATCGAATTATCTACATTAAGTATTCTGCTCATTGCTTCACCGATGATTTCAATATTTCTTTCAACTGCTCTTTTGTTTTCAGATCATTTTGAAAAGAGGAAAAATTTTCAGAAGGCTCAATAAAAAATTCAATCTCTTTTATTGCATTGAGAATGTCATAAAGCCATGTTTTTATCTCAAGCTTCATACAAAAGTTGTCGTTGATTTTCTATTGCCATTTTAAAGTATGGGTTTTTTATTGATTTCTCCTCCAGCAAATCAATCTGTCTTTTGAACGTATTTTCTAAGGCAAACTTTAAATTAAAATAGTTCTCAGCGTAAAGGTTTGTGTCCTGTGTATTAAAATCAACAATGAAATCAAGATCGCTTTGAGCATTGAATTCGTCTGTCAATACGGAACCAATAGCGTATAATTTCTTGACTCCATATATTATGCAGAGCTTTTGAATATCACTTGTATATTGATCAACCAGAGTCATTCCATCAAATTTAAGGACTAAGCTGGGATTACGCGAATTTTGTACAAATCACATCTCGTATTTTCTATTACTGCAAACAAAATTGCATTGCCTTGCAAGAATTGTTTTCCCATTCATCTAATTCGTATCCTAAATTCGTGGCTTTCCTCCCTTAAATTCGTGTAATTTTTATGCATTTAGATATCACCATCATCATTGTCATCATAACAACTTTGGTTTCCATCGGCGGCTTTAGCAATAAAAAAATAATTGATGACCTGATTTTTTATCCGCCTGCTGTTACCAAACAAAATCAATGGTACCGTTTCATTACCTGCGGATTGATCCATGCCGATGCAGGCCATCTGATTTTTAATATGCTTTCACTGTTTTTATTCGGAAGATTTGTAGAAGATACCTTTACACAAATCTTTGCGGAAAAAGGAAAGCTGCTCTATCTGGTCCTGTATGTAACCTCATTATTCATTTGCCTTCTTCCAACTTATTTCAAACACAAGAACGATTATTATTACCGCAGTCTGGGTGCATCAGGTGCAGTGAGTGCAGTGGTATTTGCGGGACTGATGGTTGCTCCTTACATTGAAGTTGGGTTCTTCATTATTCCTCCGATCATTCCGGGCTTTATTTTTGGACCTTTGTATTTACTGATCTCTGCATGGCTGGACAAAAAGGGCGGAGGCAATATTAACCACTCTGCGCACATTTGGGGAGCTTTGTATGGAGTGCTGTTCATCATCATTGCCGGAAAATTAGTGGGCTATGATGCCATACAAGCTTTTATTGATGGAGTAAAAATGTATTTGCAGACTAAGGGTTGGTTACACTGATGAAAAGAATTTGTTTTGTTGAGTCAACCACTTTAAAACGATCATCAATTCGCATTCCCACAATCCAGATAATCTTTTTATTGGATTCCAACACCCAAATATTTTCTTTTTGATTTTTCGGTAGTTTCTGATCAATGAAAAAACGGGCCAGCTTTTTCTTTTTGCGCATACCAAGCGGATAAAAATAATCTCCCTGCTTCCATTTGCGCAATAGCAATGGATATTCAATATGCCTCAAATCTAACTGGGCAATGTTTTCTTTTTTCTGAAGATGAAATTTTTCTTTTGAAACAATCTTCAAATCGAGCTCTCCTCCAACGAAGCGAACGGTTTCCATTCCTTCCTCTATGGCGATGGTATTGGCAACAGTTGTCCTTGGTGCAATGATGAACCAATTGCGGTGTTTGATAATTTGATAACGATCGTTCTCAATAAATTTGCCGGAATCTGCATCAGCGAGTTTGATTAGTTCTTCCGCCTGCTTTTCACCAAAGCCATAATCTTTTATGATCTCGTAGATCAACGAAGTATGTTGATACTTCATTAATTTCAAAACAGGAATGCGAACTTCAGAAGCACATTGCTCACAAAGTTTTTTCTTCAATTCTTCAACAGAGATCTGATAAAGCGTGTTTATTTTTTTGAAACGTTCGATATTGTCCAATAAATTTTCTTCTGCCTGCGGATATACTTTTTTAATGGCAGGCAGCAATTGGTTCCTGAAAAAATTGCGGGTGTACTTTGAAGAAGCGTTGGAAGAATCT
>JAICTW010000048.1 GCA_025936195.1 Flavisolibacter sp. | reverse complement strand
TGGCTCCTCTCCTTCCCTTTAATTTATCTCGAAGGTTTGTGTTCGTGGTACCTGCATATTTTAGTAATGCACTGGTTACGGATTGTATTTCCCACTATCAAACAAACCGGTTTGCGCTTGATCGTTTTAGCCATTGCACATATTTCCCTGATCTCCTTCTCCTGGATCATTTTGTTTTATGCTTACAATGCGTTTCATTTTCTGGACTATGAATTGGACAGAAGCCAGTTGAACGTTGCCTTGTGGAGCGGAGTGGTACTCACTATGGTAGCCACTACCATGTGGGAAGCGGAATATACATTCAATCAATGGAAAGGTAGTCTCACCGAAAAAGAAAAACTACAGCAGCTAACCTTGCAGCAGGAATTTGAAACGCTGAAAAGCCAGGTCAATCCGCATTTTTTATTCAATTGCTTCAACACACTTTCTTCTTTAATTGCCGAAGACCGCAGGCAGGCGGAAGTTTTTTTGAATGAGCTAAGCAAAGTGTATCGTTATCTTCTTCGTAACAATGAAGATGGATTGAGCAGCCTGCAAACAGAGATCAAATTTATTCAATCGTATTACCGCCTTTTAAAGACAAGGCATGGCGATGCAGTTCAACTATCTATTGAAACCGATAAAAAATACGATCATTATTTACTGCCTTCACTGACTTTGCAAATGCTGGTTGAAAATGCAGTGAAGCACAATGTGCTTTCAAAAAACAGGCCTTTGGTGATTGACATCTTTACCACGGCAGGGAGCAAACTGGTGGTAAGTAACAATCTGCAGTTAAGAACGATCAAAGTTCCTTCCAATAAAATTGGCCTGGATAATATCAAAACAAAATACGAGTTACTCAATCAATCGGGCTTTCTCGTTTTGAAAGATCAAAAAACATTTAGCGTTGTGCTGCCTTTGATATGGAATAAAGCAGCCGAGGAAACAATCATTCCCATAGAATTAAAAAACAGTTTGACATGAATATTTTAATTGTCGAAGACGAAGACCTTGCTGTAAAGAAATTGAAGAAAACATTATTGAGTGTTGATGATTCAGCCCGTATTGTTGGTGAAGCGGACAGTATTAAAAGCACGGTAAATTGGTTGGAGAATAATCCTTCGCCGGATTTAATTTTAATGGATATTGAACTGGCGGATGGACAAAGCTTCGAGATCTTCAACCATGTTCAGGTAAAAAGCCCTGTGATCTTTATTACTTCTTATGATGAATTTGCACTGAAAGCTTTCAAAGTGAACAGCGTTGATTATTTGCTGAAACCTGTTCAGAAAGAAGACCTGCAAATGGCTTTGGAGAAATTCCGGCAAATGAAAAAATTGTACGCTGCCGACAAGGAAACATCTTCTGTAAGTATTGATGCATTGGTAAAGGAATTACAACAAAAACTGCAAACCAAAGAATACCGCAAACGTTTCCTGGTGAAGCATGGACAAAAACTGGTTTCTGTTGATGTGGATGAAATTGCCTATTTCTTCAGCGATGGACGTTTGAATTTTTTCAAAACATTTGACAACAAAAAATTTGTGGTTGATTATACCATGGACGAACTGAATGAAATGCTGGATCCGGATAAATATTTTCGCATCAGCCGTTCTTTCTTTATTTCCGTAGATAGTGTCTCTCAAATACATGATTATTTCGGCAACCGTTTGTTGCTGCATTTAAAACCGGAAACGGATAAAGAAGCCATCGTAAGCAGGGAGAAAGTGAGTGATTTTAAAACATGGTTGGGAAAGTAAGTATACGTAAGGAAAGGAAATTAGTTATGGAGAAAAATTCAAAGCGAACTAACTTCTTATAGAAAGTACGAAAACACATTTTTTATGAGCCAATCTTTTCTGCCACCATCGTCTTCTGTTGTATCCTGTGCGCAGCAGTTGCCATCAACTCTCCCGATAGCTCTCGGGAAGTAATAAGTTTACCGAACGATGAACGGAGCATCGCAAGAGAAGCCAAATAGCATTCGCACCAATTGGTTCATAAAAACCTTCTCCTAAAGGGAATTTTATATTTTTGAGCAAAACATATCTGTTGAAAAAACTGATTTTCTTCCTTGTTGCTTGCGGCTCACAGCTTATGGCTTTCTCTCAATACTGGCAACAAAGAGTTGATTATACCATTGATGTTACCCTGAACGATAAAGAAAAAACACTTGATGCTTTTGAAAAGATCGTGTACGCCAATAATTCTTCGGACACCCTTCATTTCATCTGGTTCCATCTTTGGCCAAATGCTTATAAAAACGATAGGACTGCATTCAGCGACCAGGAACTGGAATTAGGCAATACAGATTTTTATTTCTCAGGACCGGAACAAAGGGGATACATCAATCGCCTGGATTTTAAAGTAGATGGCAGCACCGCAAAAACAGAAGACCATCCGCAATATATTGATGTCATCAAATTGATTTTGCCAAAGCCGCTGCCGCCAAAGCAAAAAATAATTATTACTACACCTTTTCACGAAAAGCTCCCATTCAATTTTTCACGTGGTGGTTATGATGATCATTCGTTCCAGGTAACGCAATGGTATCCCAAGCCCGCAGTATATGATAAAAATGGATGGCATCTCATGCCTTATTTAGATCAGGGAGAATTTTACAGCGAGTTTGGAAGCTTTGATGTAAGTATAACCGTTCCTAAAAATTATGTAGTGGCAGCAACGGGAGAATTGCAAAACGAAGAAGAGAAACAATGGCTCACGGAAAGAAAAAATTTTGAATGGAAGCTGGTAAAGCAAAAACAAAAAGGTGGCGCCATCAAAACCATTGTTCAAAAAACTCCTCCTTCTTCTGAACAAACGAAAACCCTCCAATACAAGCAGGACAGTATTCACGACTTTGCCTGGTTTGCCGATAAAAATTTTATTGTACAAAATGATAGCTGCCAACTGCCTTCAGGAAAAATCATTGAAGTGTATTCCTATTATACACCGCAGCAGGAAAGCGTATGGAAGAACAGTCGCCAGTTTGCTAAAGATGCTTTGCGCTTTTATTCAAATGAAGTGGGCGAATATCCCTACTCTATAGCTTCTGTTGTTCAGGGTCCGCAAAGTTTTGGTGGTGGAATGGAATATCCAACCATCACTATCATCTCACCTGTTTCTTCTTCAAAAGATTTAGATGATGTGATTGCACACGAACTTGGACACAATTGGTTTTATGGCGCTTTGGCTACTAATGAAAGAGATCATCCGTGGATGGATGAAGGCATGAATACGTTTTATGAATACAGATACATGCATCAGAAATACGGAAGAACAAAGGAGAATGAATTATTGTTTCAAACGATTGCGGAACGAAGAAAAGACCAGCCTATTGAAACTACTTCGCAAAACTTTAATGAAGTGAACTATGAAATAGTGGCTTATCATAAAACCGCTAAATGGATGCAACTGTTGGAAGCTGAAGCAGGCAAAGAAAATTTCAAAACACAAATGCACCGGTATTTTGACCAATGGAAATTCAGGCATCCGCAACCCGAATATTTCAAAGCCATTTTTGAGCCGGTACTTGAAAGTAAAACCGACTCCATCTTTTCATTGCTCCATACAAAAGGTGTTTTGCCCAATGAAAAACTAACGGGATTTAAACTGATCAGTCCTTTTGCAAAAGGCAGCATTAAAAACTTTCTTCTGAATCCAACAAAAAATGTTTTGATCATCTCTCCTGCAACAGGCATTAATGCCTACGATAAATTGATGGTAGGAGGACTGATCACTAACTATACACTTCCTCCTAATAAATTCCAGTTTTTTCTGGCGCCAATGTTTGGAACACGTTCGAAAAAATTTACGGCACTTGGTAAACTCAATTACACGATGATGTCAAATGGAGCCATTGAAAAAACAGATATTTTTTTAAATGCTTCAAAGTTCACCATGGATGAATTTAAAGATACCGCCGGAAGGAGTTTATTCATGCAATTTCAAAAACTGGTACCTGGTTTCAAATTTACCTTTAAACAAAAAAGCCCAAAGAGCACCATCAATAAATTCATTCAATGGAAAACATTTTTGATCAATGAACAATCTCTGAGGATTGTTCCGGATACCACAATAATTGGTACCGACACTTCCTTCTTCCTTCATTACTATCTGCCAAAAGAAAACCGTTATGTAAACCGTCTGCAATTCGTTTATGAAAATTACCGCAGCCTTTATCCCTTCGATATTGATTTGCAAATTGACCAAACAAAAGATTTTTTACGGCCGACAGTTACTGCTCATTATTTTTTTAATTATAAAGAAGGAGGATTACAGGTACGGTTTTTCGCAGGCAAGTTCCTTTACATCAATGGAAGAAGCATCAGCAAGCAATTTGCCAATGACCGTTATTTCCTGAACATGACGGGACCAAACGGATATGAAGATTATACTTACAGCAATTATTTTGCAGGACGCAATAAATTTGAAGGCGCAACCAGTCAGCAGATCATGATTAGAGATGGCGCTTTTAAGGTGCGGACGAATTTATTAGCTGATAAAGTTGGTAAAACAGACAACTGGTTAACAGCAGCCAACTTTAGTGCAAGCATTCCAAAAAAAATAAATCCGCTTTCTGTTTTGCCGGTAAAAATTCCACTGCATGTTTTTTTTGATGTAGGCACGTATGCAGAAGCATGGAACAGAAATGCAGATATTGACCGCTTTTTGTTTGATGCAGGATTTCAGATTCCTTTGTTTGATGAGGCCATCAATATTTACATTCCCGTTTTGTATAACAAAGCATATGGCGATTATTTTAAATCAACATTGGGTAAGAACCGGTTTTTTAAAACCATTTCCTTCAGCATTAATTTTTATACAAAATCTATTAAAGAGGCCAACCGCATAACAGAGTTCTAATGTCTTCACTGAATACCATACAGTATTTAAAAAACGATCAAATCAATAAGCTGCTTTGGGATGAATGTATTGATAAAGCCGGCAACGGATTGATTTATGCGTATTCATTTTACTTAGACCACATGGCGGATAACTGGGATGCATTGGTGTTGAATAACTATGAAGCAGTCATGCCCTTGCCCTGGAGAAAAAAACTTGGCATCTATTATTTATATCAACCATTTTTAACAGCGCAACTGGGCTTGTTTGGAAATGCAATTAACAGTGAATTGCTTCAGAAATTTCTTCAGGCGATTCCTCCTAAATTCAGACTTTGGGAATTTTCTCTCAACCACCGGAATCTTTTTTCATTGAGTGATTTTAATTTGCAGGAACGGATGAATTATGTTTTGAATTTGAATCAGCCTTACGAAACGCTCTATGCTAATTATAGAGAGAATCTTAAAAGGAATATCAAAAAATCAGTTCAGTATGGATGCTATGCAAACCGCGATGTAGATGTGAATGCAGTGATAGATTTAGCAGAACAACAATCGAAAAACAATACAGGAAAGGATTTTAAAAATTTTGAAAAACTCTATTCAATTTTGAAAGAAAGATCTTCTGCAAAAGCTTACGGCATCTTTTCAAACAAAGGTGAATTGCTGGCTTCCTGTGTCTTTACATTTTCACACAACAGAGCTTATTATATTTTGGTGGGTAATCATCCTAATGGAAGAACTTTAGGAGCTTCGCATGCATTAATTGATACCTTCATTAAAGATCATGCGGAACAAAATTTACTATTGGATTTTGAGGGAAGTGATTTTCGAAATCTTGCATTCTTTTACAGCAGCTTTGGATCAAACGAAGAGAAATACGCTGCCATAAAAATGAATAAATTACCCTGGTATGTGAGATGGGTGAAAGAGTAAAGCTTGCAGTTTACAATTTGAAGTTTGCAGTTTTCAACTGCTTCGCAGAAACAAACAGCTCATGAATTTAGATACTGTTCAATGCCAACTGCAAATTGAAAACGGTTAACTCTTAAACTACGATTCGGAATTTTCCAGCTCAGTTAACAAAGCTTCGGCAATCAAAAGATCTGACGGCCGTGTAATTTTGATATTCGTCTCCTCTCCTTCTATTAACGAAATCTTCAAGCCAAACGATTCCACCACTGTGGCTTCATCGGTGAATTGCTCTTTGTAATCAATTTTAAAAGCAGGCAATAATATTTTACTGTGAAAGGTTTGCGGTGTCTGCACCATCACCACTTTATTGCGGTCAAGTACTTCATTGTCGTTGTTCTCTTCATTCAATAAACGAACGCTATCCTTTGGACGAACAACGGGAACCGCTGTTCCCATAACAGAGGCATGTTCATAACATTCCCTGATCAAATCCACACTTACGAGGCAACGAACCGCATCATGAACAAAAATGATGGATTCATCCTGCACCAATTGCAAACCGTTTTGAACGGAATGAAAGCGTGTTTCTCCGCCAAAGGTTATCTGTATGCGGCTATAATCAAAATAGGCATCAATCACTTCTTTACCGATGTCAGAATAGTCTTCAGGCAATACTAAAACAATTTGAAGATCATTGTAAGCTTCCAAAAAAGCTTTCAATGTATAGTATAAAACAGGCTTATCGTTGAGGAGTAAAAATTGTTTGGGTACTGCAGCTCCCATTCTTCTTCCGGTACCACCGGCTACTATGATTGCAAATTTCTTCATTGGTGCTGATCCGCTGCTAACGCCACAAATTTGCACTATTTTGTTCATTAATGCTGCTTCGCCAAAATGTTTTTATAGCTGTCTCAGTAATAAACCGCACTCCTGTAGCAGTTTCTCCTTATCTATTGCTACCGTGCCCACTTCTTCGCAAACCAGTCCGCCGGCAATATTAGCAACCTGCGCCATCAGGCGAACATTTTTTGTGACAGCATACACCAGAGAAGCCACAGCAATAACCGTATCGCCTGCTCCGGAAACATCAGCAATATTGCGCAGGTGAGAAGGAATAATTTCAGATTGATCCTTCTGCTGGTAAAAAACACCCTTTTCTGAAAGAGTGATCAGTGAAATTTGATGATGCAGAAGATGATGCAGTTCGCTATGAATATCCTGTAAAAGCTGAAGACTCACACCGGCAGTTAAAATGTTCAAGGCTTCTTTTGCTTCCTTTAAATTTGGTTTGAAAATGTCAACATTTTTATATTGTAGAAAATTTTTGCGTTTGGGATCAACTGCGGTTATGATCCCGTTTTTTTTGCAAGCGGAAATGATAAATTGAATTAACGCTTCTGTAAGCACACCTTTATTGTAGTCTTCAAGAATGACTACCTGTGGTTTTTCCTTTTCTATAAATTGTTCAAAGCGTTCTGTCATTTTTTCCTGATCGGCAGGAGAAAGATCTTTCGTCATTTCAGCATCTAACCGCATCATGTGCTGGTTGCGGCTGATCACTCTTGTTTTGTTGGTGGTAATTCTTTCTTTGCTTTTGAAACAATAGCTGCAGTTTACATTTTGCGAAGTGAATAAGGCATTCAGCTTATTAGCATCATCATCGTCTCCGGTTGCTGATAATACAAATGCTTCTGCTCCTAATGATTGAAGATTTAATGCCACATTACCTGCACCGCCAATGCGATGATCTTTATTTTTTAATGAAACAATTGGAACAGGTGCTTCCGGTGAAATACGTTCCACTTCTCCCCACATGTACGTATCGAGCATTACATCACCAATAACACCTACTTTGATGGAAGAGAATTTTTTAAAAAGAGATTGAAAGTTTTCCATGTATTATGCTCCGGAACTTTTGCGTGCCAAAGCAACAAAATAAATTGGAATTCCAATGAGTACGATAACCAGTCCGCCCAAGGAATAAGTGGGAGATGCAAATACCAATGCAATGCAAAATGCAATAGCCAATAAAATATAAATGATTGGTAAAACAGGAAAACCAAATGCTTTGTATGGCCTTTCCATATCAGGTCGTTTTTTACGAAGAATAAAAATACCATAGATCGTAAGTGCATAAAAGATCACTACTACAAATGATATCATGGTAAGAAGGTCGCCATATCTACCACTTAAGCACAACAAAGAAGCCACTGCGCATTGCACCCACAAAGCATATTCAGGAACAGCATGCTTGTTTAATGTTCCTGTCTTCTTGAAAAACAATCCGTCTTTAGCCATGGTATAATACACTCTTGCGCCTGCCAGTATCAATCCATTGTTGCAACCAAAGGTGGAGATCATGATCAAAACAGCAATCACATAAGGGCCTATGTTCGTTCCTAAAAACTGCTCCGCAGCAACAACAGCTACGCGGTCATTTTTTGCAAAAGCAATTCCATCCATCGGCAAAACATACAGGTACATAAGATTGGCAAGCACATAAATGATGGTAACGATCAGTGTTCCCATGAAAAGGCTTAATCCAATATTCTTTTTGGGATTTTTAATTTCACCTGCAATGAAGGTTACATTATTCCATGCATCGCTGCTGAAAATAGAACCGGTCATTGCTGCAGCAATAGCGCCAACAAATACCAATCCTGAAATGGCTTTCCAACCTGTGGCAACTTTTCCTTCTCCATTAGCTCCGAGATCCTGCATGGTTTGAAAACCACTTTGCCAGTTCGTATGCCAGAAATTATTCTTTGTCAATAAAAATCCCAAAATAATCAATCCAAATAAAGCAAGAAGCTTGGTACTTGTAAATGTTGTCTGAATGATCTTTCCGCCTTTTACGCCTTTTGTATTTGTGTAAGTAAGAAATATGATCAATACAATAGCTAATACCTGGGCTGCCGAAATATGAAAGGATCCGGCGCTTAAGAGAATGTTTCCTTCGCCAACTGCAGGTATTAAATAAGAAGTGAACTTACTAAAAGCAACTCCTACTGCTGCAATGGTTGCCGTCTGTATCACTGCAAACAAACTCCAGCCATATAAAAATCCAAACATCGGATTGTAAGCCTCTCTCAAATAAACATATTGACCACCAGCCTTCGGGAACATGCCACTCAACTCACCATAACTTAATGCAGCCGTGATCGTCATGAAGCCTGTGATCAGCCAAACCAGTACAAGCCAGCCTGCACTGCCCACATGCCTCGTAATGTCGGAGCTCACAATAAAGATTCCCGATCCGATCATGGACCCCGCAACGATCATTGTTGCATCTAATAATCCCAACGATCTTTTAAACGATTTATCTTCCTGTATGGCTTCTTCCGCAGTCAGTAGCTGTTCTTGCATGAACAATGAATTTTTTTGAAGATAGGTATTTCATTCAAATAAATGAATGTACGGTGCAGGCAAAAAAGATCCCGTCTTTAGAAGAGACGGGATCTTTTTTATTTTCTGACTAATTTATTTTTTTACGGAATAAATCTCGTTCAAACCGGCAACAACATCTTTTGTAATATCAAAGGACGAATCCCTGTAAAAAATAAATCCGGGCTCATTGGCAATGATGTAGGAAAATCCTTTTGCCTGGTTATATTGTTTCAAAAAATTCCGGATCTTATCATTGAATTCTACTTTCTTTCTTACTGCATAATCATTAAGTTCCTGGTCCATTTTATCAGCCTGTCCTCTTAAGTTCTGTTCAAGATCACGCATGTCCTGTGCCGCATGTTC
>JAICTW010000205.1 GCA_025936195.1 Flavisolibacter sp. | reverse complement strand
TGGAGAATAAATGCAAGTGTATGAAAACAACTATTCTTTTATTGTTGGCACTATCATTTACCTGTCTGTTGAACTCCTGCGTTGGCGAATGCTGGTGCGAAAAAGATTTGGGGTGTGCAGTTTTAACAGTGAAGAAGAAAAACAGCAATTCTGCAGACACAGTTATTACCAGAAAAATTCTCTGCTCTCAAAGCAGCTATTATTCGGATTGGGTATTGCTGGACTCTATTCGTGCTTTTCAAAATCGTTACACTACTGACAGCTCGTATGTTGAGGTAAAGGACTCAATTTACAAACATTATGATCCGGTAAGTGTAAAGCGAAATGTCAACCAGTATAGTGACAGTGGTTATAATTGTACTTGTCCAAAGTAATTGCAATATTTCTCCTCTTTCTCCCGCCCGTCATTGGTGTTCCTCCTTGTGGCTTCAAAGAGATAACGTTTAAGATGAGCAATATTTTTTCTACAGAACGTAATATCAACAACAATTTTTACGGCGGTAAACAGCAGTTTCTATTCGGTAGAATTGCCGCTTTTTCAGGATGGCTACCCCATCTCTGTTTTTAGCTTTGAATGACGAAAGAAAAAAACATGAAAGCAGCGACAGAAAGAAAGATCATCCGGTGGTTGCACATCATTGCAAGCATTCCCATCATCGGCTATATCTATGGGCCGGTGAAAAATTTCCCTCAGGCCGTTCATGCCATTCAATGGGTGTTGTTTCCATTAATTGTTTTATCAGGACTTTGGTTATGGAAAGGACAATCAGTGAAAAAATGGTTCAGAAAAAAGAAACTGGACCGGATGCTTAGATCCTCTATTGCCGTGTTTACATAGCACACATCTTCTCTATTATCAATCTTCATAAGCAATAGATAGTGTCAGCTACAACAGCCCGGATTTGCTTTGCCTTGGCAGATTTGAAATTGATATCAACCCAATGAAATGTTCAATGAAAATATAGCGAAGCCCGGTTGTACCTAAACAGCTAACGACACCCACTTCTTTCTATCTTCAATGATCCTTAAGGAAATAAAAACCTTTTACCATGGCTTTAGCAAAATAAAAGAGTACCTTCACCCTCTCTTATTATTGCGACTTGATAAATTTCTTCCCTATTCCGTAGAAGCTCATCTGGTCCTTTTAGAGACCAATGCTCCTTAGAGCAATTAAAAACGAAAACAATTTTATCCAATGTTATTTGAACAATTAGGTTTGACAGCGCCTTTGTTGAAAGCGCTTCAAAAAGAAGGGTATACTATGCCCACCCCCATACAGGAACAAGCCATACCACATGTTTTACAAGGAAAAGATATTCTTGGACTGGCACAAACAGGTACTGGAAAAACGGCTGCATTTGCTTTACCCATATTGCAACTACTTAATGCTGAACAGCGCAAAGGCTACAAGCACACAAGAGCTTTGATATTAACGCCAACAAGAGAGTTGGCCGTACAGATCAGCGAAAGTTTTCAAACGTATGGACGATATACCAACGTTACGCAGGAAGTGATCTTTGGTGGTGTTTCGCAACATGCACAAACCATTGCTTTGCGCAATGGCACCGATGTATTGATTGCTACACCAGGAAGATTACTGGACCTAATGAACCAGGGTTATGTGCATTTAGATTATCTGGAAATGTTTGTATTGGATGAAGCCGATCGCATGTTGGACATGGGCTTCATTCATGATGTAAAAAAAGTCGTGAAGGCTTTGCCGAAGCAAAAGCAAACCATGCTTTTTTCTGCTACCATGCCACCGCAAATTGCACAACTGGTTGCTTCTTTACTGCATACTCCTGTAAGAATTGAAGTAGCTCCTGTGTCTTCCACTGCAGAAAAAATAGAACAGTTTGTTTATTTCATTCCCAAAACAAAAAAGCAATCCCTGCTGGTGCACCTGCTGAACGAAAAGAAAATGAAGCGGACACTCGTGTTCACCCGTACCAAGCATGGCGCTGACCGCATTGCGAAGGAATTAAAAAAGGCCAGCATTCATGCCGACGCCATACACGGAAATAAATCACAGTCTGCAAGGCAAAATGCTTTGACCAATTTCAAGCGTGGAAAATTAAAAGTATTAGTGGCAACAGATATTGCAGCCAGAGGAATTGATGTAGATGCCTTGGAGCATGTGATCAATTTTGATTTGCCTGACGTGCCCGAAACTTATGTACACCGCATTGGTCGCACCGGAAGGGCAGGCGCCAATGGTGTGGCTATTTCTTTTTGCGATGGCAAAGAAGAGATGAGTAATTTAAAAAGTATCAATAAGCTGATTGGTTTAAAAATACCAGCAGTGGCGCACCCGTTTGAGAACGCAACTGCCTGATCTTTCAATTCATCAATCCCTCACTATTTTCTATTGAGGGATTTTTTTATTCTGTTACGGCTATTGTTTCCGGTTGGGGAATATGTCTGATGGTAAGTTCATATTTGGGACTTAGCGAAATGTGAAATTCATTGGTATCAATCAATTCCCGTACTGCTTTGTCTTCCAGCAAAACAGCAGCAAGGCTTGATGCCAGAGGAAGATCAATGATCACATTTTTCAGCTTTCCTTCTTTTAATCCGAAAGAAAATTTGTAACCTGATTTGCGTTTCATACCCGCCCTTTCAAAATCCGGAGCATTCAATGCTAATATCTGCTCGGCAGTTAAAGAACGTTTCATTACAATGCGGATAATGGGTAAATATTTAGACCAGACATTTGTGTACATACAACTGTTTTATTGGTTTCGAGAGATGATTAAAGATAAGAACATTGTAAAGGTGCACTTTTAAAAGCCAACAAGAGCACAATGTTTTGCTTTTACAGGGCACACAGCAGTTCTCAATTGCTTAAATGCAGAGAGTGCTTTCGCCAACACTCTAATAAACTATTGCTTCCCTGTTATACCTGCCCTTGTATTCCAAAGGCGACATACCTGTAATTTTCCGGAATACTTCACGAAACGCTTTCACATCCGAATAGCCTACTTCATACATCACTTCATTAATGGTTTTGCGGGAAGTCTCGAATGCCTTTTTGGCCGCTTCCATCTTTACCCTTTGTGCATATTCAACAGGCGTATTTCCGGTAGCCTTTATAAATCTCCTGTCAAAATTTCTTCTGCCAACAGCAAACTTTGAAGACAACTGCTCAACAGAAATTTTTTCATCAATCTTGCTTTCAATATAAACCTGTGCTTTTTTCACCACTTCATCTCCATGTTGTTTCTGTCCTTTGAATATGATAAATGCCGATTGGCTTTGCCGGTCCATTTCAATCTGAAATACTTTGGAACAAAAAATGGCGGTTGGCCTGCCGTAATATTTTTCCACCAGGTAAATCATCAGGTTCAGAAAAGAATAAGCGCCACCATTGGTATAAATTCCATTTTCATCCGTAATCAGTTGATCGGTTTGCAAGTTTACTTTCGGGAACATGCTCCTGAACGTATCAGCGGCAGACCAATGCGTTGAGCAGGTCTTCCCATCCAGCAAACCCGATGAAGCCAATAAAAAAGCGCCGGTGCAGATGCTGGCTATCTCAGCACCCTTTCTGTATTGTTGATCAATCCAATCAATGAGCAATTGGTTTTTCTTCACTGCTTTTTCATAGTTATGATTTAAGGAAGGAATGATGATAAGATCAGTTTTAGTGATAGTTGAAATATATGTGTGTGGCTTTACACTGAACAAACCATCATAGAACTCCACTTCTTTTGAAATACCCGCCAATTGAATTCGGAATAATTCTTTCTTGCCTGTTTCTTTCCGATAGCTATTGGCTCTCGTAAATATTTTGTATGCACCTACAATGCTGCTTAGGTTATTCTGTCCCTCCGGAACAATTATAGTGAGATGTTTCATCCGTTATCTTTTGATGTTTACAAAGATGGAAATTTCTTTTGTCCAAATCAACCCGTTACAAAGTCCATTTTGCACCCCGGCAAAGTGTTGTTTAGACAGTAGGTTTGCTGAAGAATCGCGATAGCAATCCGGCAACAATCAAAAACATCAAAATGACAACATCCAATTTTACAACAGTTCTTTTAGTGGACCAAACACCGGAAGAAGTCTTTCATGCCATCAATAATGTACGCGGGTGGTGGGCAGAAGAAATAGAAGGCGGAACAGAACAGCTCAATGACCAATTTATCTACCGTCACAAAGACATGCATTACTCCAAACAAAAATTAATAGAACTCATTCCCAGCAGGAAAGTAGTTTGGCTGGTTACGGACAGTTCCTTGAGTTTTATAAAAAGCAAAACTGAATGGACGAATACAAGGATCAGCTTTGAGATTTCAAGGCAAGGTGGCAAGACAGAGATACGCTTTACTCATTTGGGACTCACTCCGCAAGTGGAATGTTTTGATGCCTGCAGCAATGGATGGAATTACTATTTACAGAACAGTTTATTGAACTTAATTACCACAGGCAAAGGCCGGCCGGATAAGGAATAAATCAAAACCGTAAAATCATAGATAATGACAACAAATAAAATAATGACAACTAAAGAAATTGCTGCACGATTCAATGAGCTTGCACAACAGGAGAAATGGTTTGAGATCCAGGATGAACTTTTTGCAGATGGTGTAAGAAGCGTTGAACCTTCCACTTCACATTACCTCAAAAATGCAGAAGGCAAAGCTGCTGTTCGCCAAAAAGGCGAGGACTGGGTGAAACGAATAGAAGCGGCTCATAAAACATTTACAACAGATCCCATTGTAGCTGGCAATCACTTTGCAGTGGGAAGAGAAGTAGATATTACCGTTCAGGAATTGGGAAGAATTCAGATCAATCAAATAATGCTGTATGAAGTGAAAGAAGGCGAGATTGTATTGGAGCAATTTTTTTATTAAACCTGCGGCAGCCTGCAAGTTTCTGAAGAACTTTTACCTCTTACATTAAGCCAATCACCTCAGAAAACTATTGAAGACAGGGAAGCACCACCTTCACTTTACATCCACTTCCCGGCTTCGTTTCCAGCTCAAATGTCCCGCTGAGACTTTCTGCTCTCGTCTGCATATTCATCAGGCCAATGCCGGCTTTACTATTGTGAAATGTAAAACCATTTCCATTATCGGTCACCATCAGGCGTATTAAGTCTTCATGATGTTCCAGGTGAATGAAGACTTCTGAAGCTTCGGCATGTTTCAATATATTATTCAATTGCTCCTGCAAGATGCGGTAAATGCCAAGATGCAGCTCCTGTTTCAGCACCCGATTCTTCAAACCTGATATCTGATGCGTGATCTTTACCTTACTGGTGGCATTAATGGAGTCAATCAGATCTTTAACCGATTCTTCAAGACTGATCTTGCCAAGTGTAGGTGCGGAAAGGCGTTTGGAAAGGCTCCTGATCTCGTTGATGCAATCCTGCAAATACTTCATGGCTCGTGGCAAAATAATCTTTGCATCGCCAATGCCTTCCAGCACCATTTCATTATGCAGCTTTACGGTCGTAAGCACCTGGTTAATGTTGTCGTGCAATTCCAATCCTATCAGCGAACGTTCGTTTTCCTGTGCACGTATCACCGCTTCGGTTATTAATTTGTGCCGTTGTTTTTCTTCTTCTTCCCTCGCTGCTTTTTGCTTTTGAATTTCTTTATTCAGCGTTTGCAGAACAGCAAGGTTCTTTTTGCTGCGGCGATAATTTTGATACACCAGGTAAATGATCACTATTGCCATGCCGGAAAAAATAACAGTTACCCAAAGAGAGACCATCGCCAGTTCATTATCCTTCTTCAGCATGGTAATTTGCAAGCGTTGCTCCTTGTCCCTAAGCTGTCGCGCCACATCGGCTTCTGTCAGTTGCTTTTGTTCAGTTGCAATAGAATCACTAAGC
>JAICTW010000825.1 GCA_025936195.1 Flavisolibacter sp. | reverse complement strand
TGATCTTGCCACATTTCATTGAAGGTTTTTTTGCTGAATACCAGGGGGACATGATGCTTTTCCCAGTCATTAAACAACCTATTCACTACTTTTGATTTCAAGTTTCCACTTCCCATGTTCATCAGGCCTCTTTTTAAAGACGCGCGCTTCCACAATTTCCACGTAACTTTTTCAGAAAAAGTGGTAATACCGTGCTCGACACTTTCTTTCCTATTGTCTAACAGCAATTGATGAAGGTTGATTTTAACAGGACAAACTTCTGTGCATGCTCCACACAATGATGAGGCATAACTTAAATGTTTGTACTCTTCAAGGCCTTTCATATTCGGTGTAATTACACTTCCGATAGGGCCGGTGTACGTGGTTCCGTAACTGTGGCCTCCAATGTTTTTATAGACGGGACAAACATTTAAACACGCCCCACAACGAATACAATAAAGGCTTTCACGCTGTATGATATTTGCGAGGATATCTGAGCGGTTATTATCTAAAAAAATCACGTACATTTCTTCGGGCCCGTCTGTTTCTCCTGGTTGTCTTGGTCCGCAAATAATACTATTATAAACAGTTACTTTCTGGCCGGTTCCGTATGTAGCCAAAAGAGGCCAAAGCAAAGCCAGGTCTGTAATTGAAGGAATCATTTTTTCTATACCTACAATAACAATGTGAGTTTTCGGCCATGCTGAACTCAACCGTGCGTTTCCCTCATTTTCGGTAAGTGCAATTCCTCCAATATCGCTGATAACATAGTTTGCTCCGGTAATTCCTATTTCTGCTTCTACATATTTTGTTCTTAATTTTTCCCTTGCAACAAGAGCTAATTCTGCAGGCGAAAGCCTTGATGAAGTTCCTAATTTACTTTCAAAAAGTTTAGCTACATCTTCTTTGTTTTTGTGCATTGCAGGAGTTACAATATGATATGGCGGTTCGTCATCGAGTTGTTGGATATATTCACCCAGATCTGTTTCCACACTTTCTATTCCATTTTCTTTCAAAAAATGATTCAGATGAATTTCTTCAGTGACCATGCTTTTGCTTTTGACAATTGTTTTGCAATTCTTTTCTTTGCAAATTGCCAGAACCTCCTTCAAGGCCTCCTCAGAGTTTTGCGCCCATATTACCTGTCCGCCCCGATTAGTAAAATGCATTTCAAATTCTTCCAAATGCTGATCCAGTGTTTCTAATGCACGCCACTTTATATTTTTTGCTCTTTCTTTGACAAGATTAATATCAACAAATTGCTGTTTGCCCAATGGCACAGCAGAACTGTATCTCCCGATATTAAAATTTATTTTATTCCGGTGCTCAAGATCAGCGCTTTTGATTGTGCTTTTCGCTTTAAATGTAGCGGCGTTTTCTGTCATGATAAGTTATTAAAGGTAAACATATTCAATAACCACTTCATTGATCCGGAAGAAAGAAAGATATTCATTTTATTTTTTCACTCACTATTTTCACTACATCAGCCAAATGAATTCTTTCCTGCACCATCGTATCGCGATACCTGATAGTAACAGTTTGATCCTCCTTTGTCTGA
>JAICTW010000455.1 GCA_025936195.1 Flavisolibacter sp. | reverse complement strand
ATCAGCACAACCCAATGAGCCACCAGGGTGACCGCTTTGTGCGCCATGTACCATTCGTAAACAATCTCTTCTGATTTGCGATGCGATTTCTGTAAGTGTTGGCATAAAAATTTTATTATTCTTTAAACTTTTTTATTGATAAGAAATCCAAGGCCGTTTTGAGTTGCAAATGTGCAACCTTTTTCTTAAGAAATATATTACAACTTATTACATTTGTATCCCCGAAAACTGTGCTAAGCAATAAACCAACCGAATGAAACCAATTGTACACCCCAAAATCCCGGCTGAATGCTAAATGTGATCCTGACAGGCTCAGTGGCTTTTATTATAACTTTTCTCGCTATTCCTGCCATAATGAATGTAGCAAAAGAGAAAAAGCTTTTTGATCTTCCCGATGCACGCAAGCTCCATTCAAAACCGATTGCTTCTTTAGGAGGCGTAGGTATTTTTTTAGGATTCTTTCTTTCTTGTCTTCTTACCGTATCCAATAAAGAAAGTTCTGATCTCCGGTTTTTCTTTGCGTCGGCACTTGTCATTTTCTTTTTGGGATTGAAAGATGATATTCTCGTTATTTCAGCGATCAAAAAGTTTTTAGGACAATTAGCAGCAGCGGCTATTTTAATTCACCTCGGTAATCTAAGGATAGAGAGCATGCATGGCTTTTTGGGCCTGGGTGCTTTGCCTGAGCCGTTGAGTTATTTAATTTCTTATATCACTATTATTGTTACCATCAATGCTTATAACCTTATTGATGGCGTAGATGGATTAGCTGGGAGCTTGGGTGTGCTTACTTCTTCCATATTTGGTGTTTATTTTTTTGTAGCGGAGATGCCTGCTTACTCACTGATGGCCTTTGGAATGACAGGAAGCCTTTTGGCTTTTCTGGTTTTCAATTTTAATCCAGCTAAAATATTTATGGGTGATTCCGGTTCGTTACTTCTTGGATTGGTCAATGCTATACTGGTTATTAAGTTTATTTCGGTTGCCGATGCTCCCAACGCCGCATTCCCCGTGGCTTCCTGTGTTGCCGTTGGCTTTTCCATTCTTGTCGTTCCTCTTTTAGATACCCTGCGTGTGTTCAGCCTGCGGATCGCAAAAGGCAAATCGCCGTTTGTTCCTGACCGTAATCACATTCATCATTTGCTGCTTGACCGTGGATTGAATCACCGTTATGTAACCGTTTCCTGCGTTACATTGAATGTAGCTTTTATTGTAATGTCCTATTTCGGAAGAGAACTGGGTTCAACCCTTCTTATATTTATGATGCTGGCACTGTCTTCGGCTGTCATTGGTACACTAATGCTGATCAAAAAAACTTCTACCGATACGCTGGTGATCACTCATTCCTTTCAACATTTGAATTCTGAACCGGTGGTGCAACCCGCTACTAAAATTGTTCCCATCAGCAGTGAAGCAGCTGTGGCTGAACAATGAGTGATTAAAAATCTCCATCCTTTATTAGATTTGCGCTATTAAAATGAAAAGCTATGTCAGCAGAAGATGTGGCGTTAACGCTTGAATTAGCCGACGACTCCATGAAAAAAGCTATCAGTCATCTCGAGACTGAACTAACAAAAATCAGAGCCGGGAAAGCCACCCCGCAAATGCTTGATGGTATTGTGGTTGATTATTATGGTTCACCAACTCCAATTAGCCAGGTTGGCAATATCAGCGTAATGGATGCAAGGACTTTGATGATCCAGCCCTGGGAAAAAAATATGTTACAGCCAATTGAAAGAGCCATCATTGCCTCCAATATTGGTATAAATCCCCAGAATGATGGTAACATGATACGTTTGTTTCTTCCTCCTTTAACAGAAGAACGCAGAAGAGATTTGGTGAAGCGTTCGCATGGCGAAGGCGAGCAGGCAAAGGTTGCTATTCGCAATATTCGCCGCGATGCTATTGAAAGCATTAAGAAGGCACAAAAGAATGGATTGAGTGAAGATGCAGCAAAAGATGCAGAAGCGGAGGTGCAGGATTTAACCAACAGGTTCATTGCTTTGGTGGATAAACATCTTGCCAGTAAGGAAAAGGATATTATGTCGGTGTAAGCCCGGGGAATATCCAAACACAGGCCAGCTGTTTGACAATACTAAAAGCTCTCAGCGTTTCTTCAATGTTGGGAGCTTTTTCTTTGCCATAAATGGCAAAAGATAGAGCAGGGACAACCGTATGCCAAAGCCTTTGGCGTTGATGATGACACAGATTGAATAGACCAACACAGATTTTTTTTTACCTGCTTCAAATGTGAAATCCGTTTTGTCTATATCATCCGTGTTCAAATAAAGCAATGCCCAAGGCTTTGCCCGACACTTAAGAATAAAGTGTTTCAGCTTCTATAAAGAATCTAAATTATTCCGCTTTGCGCTGCTGTCCTCCTCCATTGGAGGAGTTAGAGGGGCCCAGGGAGGCCAGATACACTCCTCCTAATATAACAACCAAACAGCCAATTTGAATTGACCCAATATGTTCATTGGCTAACAGTCCCCACATGATAGCAACAACTGGAATAGCATACGTGACCAGTGAAGCAAACAATCCTCCCGCTTTCTGAATTAAATTATAATACAAAGCAGTAGCTATAGCACTTCCCACTACTCCCAGTAAACAGGCTACGGCTATTGACAAACGTGCCTCTTCGTTGTATCGGGCAACGACAAAAACATTTTGCTGCCACATAAGAAAACAGGAAGGAATGGCCATAATGGCTAAAGAAACAGAAGCGATTTTAAATCCATCAATTCCTTTCAAATAATGGCTGACAAGATTTACATTAATGCCATAGAAAACAGTGGCTATCAAAATCAATAAAAATCCATTGTCCTCTGTCGAAACCGATTCTTTAGAAAGACTGAGAACTACCAATCCGGCAAAACCAACAAGCACACCCGTCATTTTGCGCTTTCCCACTTTTGAACGGAAAAAAAGAACGCCAATAATAATGACAAACAAAGGTGTGAGTGAATTAAGGATGCTGGCCAGCGAACTTTCGCCGTTTTCGGCAATAGCGGATGCAAACAACAAGGCCGGGAAAAAATTTCCAAGCAGCCCCGTTAAAATGACCACTCCCGATTTTTTTAATGGAATTTTTGAGATGTGAAAAATAGCAAAAGGCAATAGAACAATTCCTGCCGCGAAAATCCTGACAGCACCAATCTGCAAACCGTTCAGATGTTCAGCACTGATTTTCATAAGTATGAAAGAACTGCCCCAAACCAAAGAGAGCACAATAAACAGCAACCAATTAGTAAAGTTTTGTTTTGCCATTGCGTTTGCAAAAGTGCAGAAGTTTACATTTGATGAGCTAAATATTTTGTTATGCCGGTATTGGAAGGAATTTCAACAAAAGCACCGAAAGAGTTGGACAAAAAAGAAACGAAAACGGAAACTGCCAGGTTACTTTCTGAGTTGAATGAACTGCAAAATCTTTTGTATGCTGAATCGAAACATT